>JAIBAY010000014.1 GCA_019694975.1 Chitinophagales bacterium | reverse complement strand
GTATGTCCAGCAACAAAGGAAACCCCATTCATTATTGCCACACAATAATATTGAACTGCAAAAAAGCATCCGTATCATAATTTGCTCATGTGTAGTATAGATCTAAAAACATTTTCGGGAATACCCGGTGAAGATTTTGTATAATCATCACAACACTGCTTAGCTTCATAGAATCACTTCATAATCATCAGCGTTCCGGCAGTATTCTTGTCATCGCTAATAAAACGGATGGTGTACAATCCCGCAGCAAGTTGCAGCGTATTAAAAGCAAGCCGGTGGTTTCCGGCAGGAAAAGTGCCTTCAGCCGGACGTGCTGCTTCCGCTCCATATAAATTCATCAGTCTTATGCTGACATGCTGAGCTTGATCCAATGAAAAGCTGATTTGTAAATAGCCACCGGTAGGATTAGGAAAAATACTGAAATTATCTGTTGCCGTTGGTGATATGTCATGCGTGGCAATGGTTCTGGTTAAGAATACGCGGAAAAGCAGGTTGCTGGCCAATGAATAACCTTCATTCGCATTGTTGGTACTGATACCACCGTAGATGTATCCAATCAGTTGCTTGCCGGTGAAAGTATTCAGTTTCAACACGCCGTTAGGATAGGTGACATTGTTCATGGCAGGAAAGAACTCGGCATTGGCTCCGTAAAGTCCTGGAAATTTTACCGGTAACACAGACTCCGTTGTGCTGCCATCTTCTGAACGTGTAAGTGTTGTAATGTCATTGATAAAAGGTACAAGTGTGTCTTCGGTTAACAGATTGGTAGTGTCATTACAATCATATAAACTGATGCCCCCGAAAAAGGTGGTATACATAGTATGGCTCACCGAATCATAGCACGTAACTACAGGGCAGGTGTACTGGCTCATTTTTTGTTCAAAGCTAAAGTCGGTTACTGCGCCGCTTTCATCAAAATAAACCGGATGCGTGTAAGGCAGATTTTTATCATATCGGAATACTCCTCCATAAAGTCCGAAAGATTCACTTCCATCGGCATTTATTAAGGGGGCAGCATTGAGATCACGCCGGTGAAAATTGTCAGTATCAGTTTGCGCAGCAAAATTGTTGATGGTAAGATTGTCTCCATCGTCTTCTAACTCAAACCGGCTGATACTGTTGGTATATTGCTGCAGGAAGAATGAGGAAGTCAACTTGGTATAAAGCCCTGAAAAGTTGTGGCCGCCAACGAGGAAGTAAGTGCTTCCTGATTTTTGCAACGCGCCGCCGGTAACGGCTAAATCGTTGTAAACTGCCTGCCTGATATAGGGCGCAAGGTTATTGCTGCCGGCAACAATTTCATTAATCACGGCATCCGTTTGCAATGCAGTAATTGTCGGAAATGTGATTTTCGCATCAGTGAGTGAGTCATTGCCATAACCGCCAATAATATATAGCTGGCTGCCGGATTGAATAAATTCGGTGTTGGTGGCTGATAAAGAAGTGCGGATCGCATAAGGCAGCAATGATAAGGGGGCCGACCAAACCTCCCAATCGTCTGTATCAATTACAAAAAGCGACTGGTTTGCTTCCGTAGGCGAAAAAGCGGAATTGGGGAAAAAGCTGTGCAGCCCATCGGTACGCCCTGTTACTATCAGCCATTTATCGCCTGACTGTGCTTTGGCAAAAGAATGGAGGCCCGGCAACTGCGGCGCCACCACCTCTTGTAGTTCAATGGTGAAAGGTGGCAATGGTCCTTGTTGTGCGGTGGCCGCATAGTGTAGTTGTGCAAGACAAATAATAAGATAGTACCGGTGTAGCTTTTGTTGCATACTTTAGATTTATACGCATCTGGAGTGCAAATTCGAAAAATTGGGTGTAATGCTAAGAGAATAAACCTTTTGTTAAAACATTATAAAACAACGCCCCTTTGAGATGTTGTTTTTATAGCATAGCTACGGCTGATTCAAAGATAGAATCGTTATTCAGCCATATTCGCGGTATCCTGAATTTTGTGACTTTTTTTGACTACCTTGCGGGCCATTCTTTTCACCTGTAAACGATCCTCAACTTGTCATTAGCAAAATTAAGTTTTCCTCAGAGTTCTGGAGACCGTTTCTATTCAGAAGTTAAGTCACGGGTTAATAAGTATTTCCAGGAGCAGGGCATGTCAACACATGCCAACGCACAGATGGTGATTAAAACAATTGTGATGTTTACTGTGACCTATGGTGCGTACGGGCTGATCATAGCCGACTTTTTACCAATGTGGGCTATGTTTCTGCTTTGTATTCTGATGGGAATGGGTATCGCGGGGCTGGGATTTTCTGTTGCGCATGACAGCATACATGGCGCTTATTCATCAAACGCACGCGTTAATTATCTGCTGGGGCTCACCATGAATCTGATCGGCGGAAGCCGTTATGTGTGGAGCATCACCCACAATGTGGTGCACCATACTTATACCAATATTCATGAATATGATGAAGACCTTGAACTGGCGCCTTTTATCCGTTTGTCGAAACACAAGGAGTACCGGCCCATCCACCGTTTTCAGCACATCCTTGCCTTCCCCGCATATTCATTAGCTACTGTTTTCTGGGTTTTCCTGAAAGACTACAAAAAGCTTTCTCAGCAGGACATTGGTCCGTATAAAAATAAGAAGCATCCTGCCGGAGAAATTATTTCATTATTCATTTTTAAGGCCATTTACTATTGCTACACAATCGTAATTCCGTTAATGGTAATGGACATTACATGGTGGCAGTTTCTTATTGGTTTTTTGACGGTACACATGGTTGCAGGAACTATTCTTGGTATTGTTTTCCAGTTGGCCCACACCGTAGAAGGAACGGAACATATTAAGACGGATGCCGAAGGCATTATGGAAGATTCCTGGGCAGTACATCAAATGCGTACGACCAGCAATTTTGCGATGGGAAACCGTTTCATCAACTGGTACGTTGGCGGTTTAAATTTCCAGGTGGAACATCATTTGTTTCCGCGTATCTGCAGCATTCATTATCCTGCCATCAGCAAGATTCTGAAGAGCACGGCTGAACAATTCAATGTGCCTTATCACTATCATGAAAAACTCGGTGGAGCAATTCGGTCGCACTACAATTATCTTAAGCAATTAGGACACCCTCCTGCGCCGGTGCAACAACATCTTGCACAGGCAAGTTAAGCATGCAAAGCCCTGGCTACAGGGCTTTTTTATTTTGTATACGTCCGGGATTTTGCTGCAAAAATTGTTTCCAGCCAGTCACCTTTTCCCCGGTTGCCTGAGGGGTTTTGTTTTGAAAATGATGACACACTGCAACCGCTAAAGCATCCGTGGCATCGAGCAGGAGATACTGATGGTCGAATTGGAGCAGCCTGGATAGGATTGCCGCTACTTGCTCCTTCGATGCATTGCCGTTTCCGGTAATCGATTGTTTTATCTTCCTGGGAGAATATTCAGTAACAGGAACACCTTCCGTTAAAGCCAGCGTAATGGCGACACCCTGGGCTCTGCCAAGTTTCAGCATTGATTGCACATTTTTTCCGAAAAATGGTGATTCAATTGCCATCTCCGTTGGTCTGAACTTCCTTATCACCTGGCTGATTCCATCAAATATTCCTTTCAGCTTCTGATAATGATCCGCTGCCTTATCCATCCGCAATACGTCAATTTCAATAAGTTTCATTTCGTTCCGGTAAACTTCCAAAACGCTGTACCCGAGAATATTGGTGCCCGGATCCACCCCCAGGATCACGTTCTTTGTTCCCGTATCTTTCTTTTTTATTGTCTTTGAGATATTGCTGATATGTATGTGGTTTGAAAAAGCAAGTTACATTTCTTCAGCAGAAATTGCATGACTCGCAGTATTGCCGTCAGCATTGATTGGTTGTAAAACCTTTTATGGATTCCATTGTTCCAAACAATATGTTCAGCTCCATTCATGTTTGGTACATTTTTTATCTTAGCACAATACTGTTTCAAGCAGCAGCTTATTAGATGAAAAAACTGATTTTGCCCGTACTCCTTTTTCTACTGGCCCTGACATGTGCATCGGCGCAAAATGAAAATACATGCACTGTCAGGAACACCGCCTTCAGTATCGGTGAGCAGGTCTATTATAAAGTATCCTATAACTGGAATTCGCTCTGGCTGAATGCAGGTGAAGTCTCCTTTAAGGTAAATGAAGGTTTTTTCAACAATAAGCCATGTTATCATATGGTTGGTTACGGAAGCACGTATAAATCCTATGATATGTTTTATAAAGTACGCGATACGTATGAATCCTATATAGATATGCAGACACTGAAACCATTACGTTTTATCAGGAATGTGAATGAAGGAGGTTATACCATAAATCAGAACGTCGTTTTCCGGCATAGTGAAAAGGAAGCTGTTTCCACCAAAGGCACCTTTATGATTCCGGACTGCGTGCAGGATGTGCTTTCCGCGATCTATTTCGCACGCAACATTGACTTCTCGAAGTACAGAAAAAATGACACCATTCCGGTAACCTTGTTTCTTGATGATGTACTTTATCCGGTGTACATTCGGTACCTCGGTAAGGAAATCGTGACTACCAGGAACGGGAAATACAATTGTATCAAGTTCAGTCCGCTGCTGATTGAAGGCACCATATTTAAAGGCGGGGAAGAGATGAAAGTGTGGGTGACCGACGATAATAACAAAATTCCTGTGCGTGTTGAATCACCGATCATTGTAGGCTCGGTTTATGCCGAATTATATAAATACTCAGGGCTTCGTAATCCCGTTTCTTCAAAACTGAATTAAGCACAGGGGCGTTCCGCGCCAGCGCAAAACCGAAATTAGTTTTCTGATTCATCATCTGCCTAAGCATCCTCTTGTAATAACTATCATTGTATTGCTCCATCTGTTGGAATGTTTTTCTATTTTTAGAAAGTTTACACAACCGGCATGAGAAATATTAACGCACCGCTTTTTTCTTTCCTGACGGCTGCTGGCTTGTTAATTACGGCCATCATGCTGTTTCCACAAAAACGGATGGACCATGAAAATGATTGGGAAGGTGAGGAATCACCACTGATAAGAATGCAATGGGAGCAAAACCGGTATGCTGATCCTGCAACCGGCACCATCCCTTCACATGCAGTATGGAATGCTTATAAGCAGCTTGTGGCGATGGGGAAAATTGCCTCACCGGTATTTTCTTCGCAGGCAACAACACGAGGCACCGGCTGGGAACTCGTCAACGATTTTTTTTCTTCCATCGCCATTACAAAAATCACTTATGATCCGCAACATCCGCAAACATTCTATTTCTGTACCGGTGAAGGATGGTATAATGCAGATGCTGCCGTTGGTGCCGGTGTCTGGAAATCGAATGATGCAGGCGCAACATGGTATCAGCTTCCTGCAACGGATACAATACTCTTCAGCTATTGCCAGGATATTGATGTTCATCCGCTGACTGCTGATGTCTATGTAGCTACTTCATCTTCGGGACTCATGCGATCACAGGACGGTGGCGCTACGTTCAGGCAGGTGCTGCATGTTCAGGGTTCACAAAACAACAGTATCTGCGATGTTGAGTTTACAGCAGCTGGTGGCATTTTTGCAACTACCGGTATCTTTCAGTCAGGCGCTATTTATTATTCCGAGACCGGCGACTCGGGAACGTGGGTAAAACAAACCAATGGCTTCCCGACCTCAGGAATTTTCAGGGTTGAACTGGCAACTGCGCCGTCCAACGACAGTGTTGCCTATGCGGTGGCCTGCAACAGTTCCAACTACGGTATTGCGGGATTTTATAAAACAATTGATAAAGGCGATAACTGGTTCGCGCTTCCTGATCCGGGCGGTGACTTAACTTTTGCTAAAAAGCAAGCATGGTATGATTTAGTGCTGGCCGTTGACCCGAATGATGAAAATACGATTGTGGCGGGAGGATGGCAACAGTGGCGGTCAAAGGATGGAGGCAACACCTGGTTTCAGCTGGCACATGGAAATCCTGATTCAACAGCATACCAATATATGCATGTGGATCAGCATGCCATTGTTTTCAGAAATTCCGATACCATCTATTTCGGAAACGATGGTGGTGTCTGGAAGTCGGGAAATTTCCAGGACGATTATCCTGATATATATGAACGGAATCTTGGGTATCGTGTAACACAGTATTATGCCGGAGATATACATCCCAATGCCGGAAACCTGACTATTGTCGGCGGAACGCAGGACAACGGAAGCAATCAGCTGCAATATGTTGGTGTCAGTCCGCATAAAACACTTTCAGGATATGACGGGGGCTTTTGTGCCATCAACTATGAACACCCTGAAATTATTTATACCACAAAAAACTCGAATGGCATTTTCAGGACAACAACCGGAGGATACAGCATCCCTGACACGATCACGAATGCTTATCTTACTGATGCTGATGTGCAGTTTATTAATCCCATAGCGCTTGATCCTAATGATCCTGAACTGCTTTACATGGCGTCGACCAACAAAGGTTTGTGGCGCCTCAAGAATGCATCTGTTGCAGGCGATTCAAGCTGGGAGCGTGCATCCAAGAGTATTGGTGCGATCACGGCAATCGGAATTTCAAAAAGCCAGGCAGGAACTGTTTTCATCGGTAAAGCAAGCGGAGGAAATATTTACCGGATTGAACATGCAGACACTACCACTGCCAATCATGCATGGATTGATTGTGACCCGCAAAATTTACTGCCTTCCGGTTCGATATTCAATCCTGTATATTGCTCCTGTATTTATGTTGATCCTATAGATGTTAATCATGTATTTGCCATTTTTTCAAATTATGGAATAAATAATATTTGGGAAACAAAGAATGCCACGGCGCCACAGGTTCAATGGACGGCACATGACGGTGATTTGCCAAACCTGCCCGTCAACTGGATCTTCCCGCATCCTTTGCATCCGGAAGTATGCTATATCGCCACAGAGCTCGGTGTTTTTTATACCAATAACCTGAGTGGCGCCAACACCAGCTGGACACCGATGAATACCGGCCTTGCCAATGTAAGGGTGAATATGCTGTTCTATCGCGCATCAGATCATGTGCTGGTGGCGGCTACACATGGACGCGGGATGTTTGCCGGAACTGTTCCGATGGATGGTCAGGATTTTGCGATAAGCTGGAATGAAAGAGGCCCATTGGATGTGGGTGGAAGAACAAGAGCAATAATGATTGATCCGAATGATCCGAGTGGCCAGACGATATGGGCGGGAAGTGTGGCCGGCGGCCTTTGGAAGAATTCAGGCATCGATGCAATGCAGTCTGTTGGTACCGGCCATCCGTTTGTCAGCCGGCAGACATTGCATTTTTTTCCAAACCCTGTTTCCGCCAATGGTGCAACGATCCAATTTACATTTCCGGTAACTGCACCTGCTGCAATTTATATCACTGATCAGGCGGGTAACCGCATTCAGACTTTAATGGATGAAAAGAACATGGCAGCTGGAATGCATACAATCCATTGGAATCCTTCTGCGGAAATAACTGATGGAATTTATTTCCTGTGCATGAAATCCGGTGAAAACTTTTCGGTACAGAAGCTTGCCTTTTTCCGCTGAACCCAACTCTGCGTATTCAATTTTATTATTACACTTTGATGAACGCCTGCCTCTTGTTTGCAACCGCCATCGGATTGTAATGGAGTAGCAGGAAAATGACGTTCTAATTTTATATCCGGAAGCCTGATAAGACTTACTTTCCTGATAATAATATACCACTATTCCGATGGGTCGAAATGCATTAGGACGCATTGACAATTTCATCCTTGATCGTATCGCTATGCTGCCACTTGATGCGTCATCCCGTATTTTTCAACGTAATTTTGCAGAAAGATTCAGCAGAAAGTGGATAGAACAAGGCATCATCAGTATTTCACGCTTGCACAAGCTATAAAACCATTTAAGTCGGTTTACCTGAATTTCCGCAAAACAGCTGAAATCAATTGTTTTCACCTTCTTTTCGCTCAAAACAGGTTGTTCCTGCTTTTTTTTGGGGCTTTCCACATTTTTCAGCATATTTTTTTTGTGTTGCCTGTAACCTTTCGTTGTTTCTGCGTTCTAACTTAAAAAAATAGGAAAATGAGAACTTATAATCTTGGTTTAGTTGTACTGATTGGCATGATTCTGATAACATTTTCGTCTTGCAAGAAGGACGGATGGCCCTGTAAAAACGGTGACGGTGCCATTCAGACTGAATTCAGAAATATTACCGGCTTTACCCGTATTGACAATGAAATGGAGGCAGAAGTATATGTGAGCCAGGGAACTGAATATGAAGTGAAAATTGAAGCACAACAGAACCTGCTTGAAGAAGTGGTTACGGAAATTGATGGTGATGAATTGCAGATCTGGTCGAAGCATTGCATCAATAAGCATGATCCGATAAAGGTCTATGTCACCTTGCCTACACTCACTCAACTCGACCTTAGCGGTTCAGGCCTTGCTGTGCTTACAGGAAATATTACTTCCAATTCCTTATCCCTGGTAGTGAGCGGATCAGGATATATGCAGTCGCTTGACACGCTATTCACTGACAATATTCAACTCACCGTCAGCGGTTCAGGAAAGGTTGATTACCTCGGCGAATCGAGAACTGCGAATGCCGTTGTTTCGGGTTCCGGAAATATTACCATGATTGGCAGAGGCAATGCCTCGGATACCGGATTACAAAGCACATTGAACCTGACTGTATCCGGTTCAGGAGCGATTATGGCGTATGATTATCCGGTGGAAGTCTGTCATTTCACCATCAGCGGTTCAGGCCTTGGGCAAGTAAATGTGTCAACCCTGTTACAGGGAACCATCAGCGGCAGCGGCAGCCTGATGTACATGGGTAACCCACAATTGGATGTGACAATAGGCGGAAGCGGTTCAGTAGTTCATGTTAACTGATATTCACTGTTTCCCTTCCGATTATTCCACTCTCCCTAATCATATCTCCTGTCGTGATTTCAGAGGAACAGTCAAAGATTGAGGCTGCGAAGAAAGACCCGAAGCACTTCAGGTATTTCTATGAGCGGCATTATAAGGAGATCTTTCTCTTTATCTACCGCCGGACGGATGATGAAGACTTATCGGCAGACATTGCACAACAGGTATTCCTGAAGGCATTGCAGGGTATTGACCGCTACGTGTACCGTGGCATACCATTCTCAGCATGGCTGTATCGTATTGCCGGCAATGAAGTGATGCAGCATTTCAGGGATCAGCAAAAATTCAGGATTGTGAGCATCGATAATGAAGGGGTGAATGAAATGCTGGATGAAGATTTGGGGCACCTGGAGATGGCAAAAAGAGAGGCCCTGTTCACCGCCATAAAAAAACTCAATGCAGCAGATTTAGAAATGATTGAAATGCGATTCTTTGAAAGGCGTTCCTTCAAAGAAATCGGCGAGATCAAAGGAATAACGGAATCCAATGCCAAGGTAAAGGTGCACCGTATCCTGGAACGTGTCAGGAATTCAATATCGGTAGCAGTTTAATTCACGGCCATGAGAAAGATCAAATTTAAAACTGAGTATGTGCCGCTAAGCGACGATGCCATTAATCGCCATAAAAACTTCGATCAGTTGATGGCGGCCTATGCAACTGCGCCTAAACCGAATTGGTTTAAACAATTTATTCAAAAAAAGTGGACTATGTTTGGAGGAGGATTATTCACCGGCGCAATTATTACTTCAGCGCTTTGGTATAGTATGAATGTACAGGAAGTGCAAACAACAGCCGTTGATGCAGTTGATTATGTTTCTGAAATAAAAGCACAAGAATTTTCACAGTCTAATCCAACAGACGAAGCATATGCTCCTTCGCAAGGAAAGGAAGTCACCGGTATATTACACGAAGCAGAACGTAAGGCCGCTGATGCTGAGAAAAAGGATTTTAACAATGCGGCAATTCAAAATCAGAGCGATGCTGCGCAAGCCACTGCGGAACGTACAACTAACAATGCAAACGAAAAAACAGTGCTGGCCTCCGCAACACCGGCTAAACGTAATGCACCTGATAAGAATGCTTCTTTAAAGATGGAAGAAAAAACCTTTGCAGTCAAAGCACCGGCTGAATCAGCTAACGACGCTGTAATTGAAAAAGAGGAAATAATAGTTACTTCTGCTGTTACAGTGGCCAAAGATGCAATGGTCATGTCCGATGGCCTAAAGGATGCATTGCAAAACGACAGGATGGATACTGCAATAGCGGAGAGTCATACCGTGACGATTGGTCCGGTAATGAACGAAACTGTGGTAAATGTGGAGGAGTCATTTTCTCCGTCTTCCCTTACGGAAACCGAGTTGCAGGAAGATAAGCTGAATCCGGAAGTTATTGCCGGTGCTGCTTTGCTATCTGCTCCGGCAATATCTTCGGGCGTTCCATCTGCAGATGAGAAAAAAGTTGAAGGCAAAAACAAGCCGGAAGGAAATACAGTTAACAATTCCGTTACCTTTTCCCTGCTGAAGTTAAATCCCTTTCGCCGTGACAGCAGTAATAAAACGGCAGACGATGCCGGGCATTCCGGCTGGTTGAATTTCGGAAAAGATTCTTCCGATAAGCAACATGCTGCACGCCACCTTACAACGGATAGTACATTTTCATCCGGGAATAATTCCGGCGGGTTAAGCGATGATTCACTCTACATTCAGCGTTATGCGCAGGTTTCATTCATCACACCGATGAGCAGCAACGGCATTGACGGATACAAATACAAGCACTACATATCGTTGAACATTCTGCAAGGATATAATGGTGCATTGGAAGGTGCTGAATTCGGCGGATTGATCAATGGATTGAAGGGCTATGCAACCGGCGCACAATTCGCGGGCCTTGGCAACCATATCGGAGGCAATTTAAAGGGCGCACAATTTGGTGGCCTTGGCAATTATGCTGGCGGTGATGTAAAGGGGGCGCAATTTGGCGGGCTGGCGAATATCGGAGCTTCGGTGAGTGGTGCGCAGTTCGGCGGCATCACTAATATCAGCAGATCATATGTTACAGGATTCCAGGCAGCCGGTATTGCCAATCTTGCTGCTGATTCATTAAACGGGGCGCAGGTGGCGGGTATAGTAAATATTGAGAGTTCTTCAGGAAAGTCGGCTTCGTGGCAGATCGCCGGTATCGGTAATATTGCATTGGGGAAAAACAGTGGCGGCCAGATTGGCGGTATTTTTAATATTGCCAACAATCTGAAGGGCGGTCAGATTGGACTGATAAATTACGGAAAGAAGATCAGCGGATTTCAGATTGGCCTTATCAATGTTTCTGATTCAATTGATGGTCCGGCCATCGGATTAATCAGCGTGAGTGCTGACGGAATTTTTGATGTGAATGCGTGGAGCAGTGATTTCCTGACATTTAATGGTGGCATCAGGGTGGGAACAAGGAATATCTATAATATTTATGCCTATGGAATTTCGCCATTTAATGCTGATTTACCCTTTGGTTTTGGCGCGGGCATTGGTGGTCATATTCCGGTTAAAAAATTCTTTGTGGATATTGATGGCATGGCCTGGTCAATGCATCGCAGCTATATCAGTTTCGAGCGAATCAATCTGGTCAATACTTTCCGTGTAATGGGTGGTTATACTTTCAGCAAATATTTCAGTGTATTTGCCGGCCCGACTTTAAACGTGAGTATACAGGATAATCATTATGAACCATTCTTGCCAAATTATTTCTACGAAAGCATAAACCAGGATAATACCATTCGCATAGCACCGGGCTTTGTGGCAGGTGTCCGGCTGTTTTAAACAATACGATGCGGAACAGGAATTCAGTATACTGCAATCCGGCTTGGGCTGTTGCAAAAGTTTCAACAACCAAAATGCTGCTACAGAAGCAGGTGGTGCAACCCGTTGTTTTGGCAGATGCATGCAATTTATCATTGATAATGCCGCATTCTTTGTAAAGGATCTTTCATCAGGTTATCTGTTTTTATCATGTCCCGTTTTTTTCAGCAAGTGTATATTCTTCAAAAGCTTTTCCGGCAAATGATAAAGCGCTGACTGGTTGGAATAGCGCTTGGGGTATATTCCCGGAACCGTTTAACGAATGCCATAATGCATCGGCGTTCGGAACTATCATCTGGGGTACATCTTTTCAACCACACACTGTGAAACGATTATATTTGCGCCTCAAAATAAAACTGCCATATGGGATTACAGGGAGGAATTGTTGGATTACCCAACGTAGGCAAGTCAACCTTATTCAATGCGCTATCCAATGCAAAAGCCCAGGCAGCAAATTTCCCGTTCTGTACGATTGAACCAAATATCGGTGTCATTACGGTGCCTGATCAGCGGCTGACGGCATTGGCGAAGCTGGTGAATCCCAAAAAGATTGTGCCCACGACCGTGGAGATTGTTGACATAGCAGGGCTTGTGAAAGGCGCAAGTAAAGGGGAGGGGTTAGGAAACCAGTTTTTGGGTAACATCAGGAGTACGGATGCTATCATACATGTTATCCGCTGCTTTGATGATGACAATGTAATTCATGTGGATGGATCGGTGAATCCCGTGCGTGATAAGGAGATTATTGATACGGAACTGCAGCTGAAAGACCTGGAGACGGTGGAAAAGCGGATCGCCAAGCAGGAAAAAGTTTCCCGCACCGGTGACCGCGATGCGAAACGGGTGATGGAAACATTGCAGTCCTATAAATCACACCTGGAAAGCGGAAAGTCAGCACGCAGTATTTCGCTCAGCCCGGAAGATATAGCTGCTGTTGCCGATATGTTTTTGCTCACGGCGAAACCGGTGTTATATGTCTGCAACGTGGACGAATCGGCTGTGACGGCAGGCAATAAATATACGGAGCAATTAAAGGCGGCAGTACAAGATGAGGATGCGGAAATATTATTTATCAGTGCAGCTATTGAAGCCGATATCGCACAGTTAGAAAGTTTTGAGGACCGTAAGGCCTTTTTGCATGACCTTGGACTGGAAGAGTCAGGCGTCGAAAAACTGATACACGGAGCATATCATCTGCTAAAACTACGGACTTATTTTACGGCGGGTGTTCAGGAAGTGCGTGCCTGGACTATCAGGAGTGGCATGTCTGCTCCCCAGGCTGCGGGTGTCATTCACTCCGATTTTGAAAAAGGATTTATACGTGCTGAAGTAATTGCCTATGATGATTTCATAAAATACGGCAGTGAAGCGAAATGCCGTGAAGTCGGCAGATTGCGTGTGGAAGGAAAGGAATACATTGTGGCTGACGGAGATGTGATGCATTTTCTTTTCAATGTCTGAAAGGTTGAATGGCGGATATTATGGGTTGATTGAAATGTCAAAATGTTATTCCTTTCAGCAGGCAATAAGTACATATCGATAGGCATAGCATGCAGATGTAGATTGCCGATGCAAGCGATGTCTTTCATGAATGCATTAAACGCTTTATAACTGAAACATCAACCCTTAAAACTACCCGCATGATCATCATCACCGGCGCTGCAGGCTTTATCGGTTCATGCCTTGTTGCAAGGCTTAATGAAGAAAAAATCTACGATCTTGGATTGGTTGATGATTTTTCAAAGGAAAGCAAGAAAAGGAATTATGAGAACAAACGGTTTCTCAATATCATCAGCCGCGATGAGTTTATTGATTGGCTTGATCTGCAGCATGAGTCCATCGAATTTATCTTTCACCTTGGCGCACGCACCGATACAACGGAATTCAACACGCATATTTTTGATGATCTCAACCTCAATTATTCGAAAGCAATATGGAAGCGATGTGTGCAGTACGGCATTCCATTAATCTATGCTTCATCCGCTGCCACTTATGGCGCTGGTGAACTTGGTTATAAAGACGATCATGCAATTATTTCCCGGTTGAAACCACTCAATCCTTACGGCATTTCAAAAAATGAGTTTGACAAATGGGTGCTCGGACAAAAGGATACACCTCCATTCTGGTGCGGATTAAAGTTTTTTAATGTCTATGGTCCGAACGAATATCATAAGTCCCGTATGGCTTCAGTGGTTTTTCATGGCTTTAAACAGGCGATGGAAAACGGCAGCATCAGGTTGTTTCGCTCGCATCGACCCGAATATGAGGATGGCAAACAGCGACGCGATTTTATTTACGTGAAGGATGTAACTGATGTGTTATTGTTTTTCTATAAGCAACAAACGGCTTCCGGTATTTACAATTTAGGCACCGGGAAAGCCCGTACGTTCCTCGACCTGGCGAACAGTACTTTTGCGGCTATGGAAAAAAGCCCTGCGATTGAATGGATTGAAATCCCTTCTGACATCCGTGAAAAGTACCAGTACTTTACAGAAGCAGATATGAGCAAGCTATATGGTGCCGGTTATACTGCGCCGTTTCATTCGCTCGAGGAAGGCATCCGCGATTATGTACAGCATTACCTGCTGAAAAACAAAATATGGTAATTGTTATTACGGAAGCTGAATAACAGGTTAATGATTTGAAACTATCTCAAAATACACGGAGTCATCCTGTGCCAATTGATTGGGATCAAGATCTCTTCAATTCATTGACAGATGCCGGTATAAATTCGGCATGACCGCATTGATTGCCTGTCTTGAGATAGCTTCCAATAAAAAAAGGCGGCCCCGCCGGAACCGCCTTTGCTGCTATGTAAGTCGGGAACTATTTTTTCATCTTGCTCTTTGCTTCCGCGATGGTTTTCTCATTCTGCTGAATATAGCTGGTATCATTTTCTTTCTTCGCAAGTTCCATTGCCTGCGTGCCTGTAGCTACAGCCGCATCATATTTTCCCATCTGCAATTCTATCTTTGCTTTGCCAGTCATCATCCAGTAGGCTTCCGGCCGGGCATCAATAGCTTTGTTCACCCATATATAGGCCTGATTGATGTCTTTCCCATTTTCAAAATAGTAATTCGCAGCCTGCCAGTATGGTGGCTTCTCACCCTTCATGGCTTCATCAATCTGCTTCATTATCTTGGTATCGATATCAGCAGTAACGTTGAAGGTAACTCCGGTTTTTTCCCAATATAATGTGAGGCTGCAGGAATTTGGCTTTATGTCATTTATATCTATTGTAAATGTTTCAACATCGTGTGATAACTTGTATGACTTAACGGTAAACCTTACCAGGTCATTTTCAGCTTTGTAGCCATCGCTGCCCCACAGTGTGGTATCTTTGGAAAGAATGATTACCCATTCATCCTTGCCGGGAATGGTGTATAATCCGTACTTCCCTGCAGGCACATCCTTACCTTCTACCTTTACATCTTCACCAAATGCAATTTTGGTGGATGCATTGGCACCTGTGCGCCATAGTTTGTCGTAAGGGACAAGATCGCCATAGATGGTTCTGCCTTTTACACCTGGCCTGCTGTAAACGAGGCTGATGAATGATGTTGCGAAATTCTGCGTCACCGTAACGGTCGGACTTGGTGCAGGTATGTTCAGCGGCTGTGCCACGACGCCTGAACCGGCTGATATTACAGTTACAAGAACCAGTAGTAAAGAAATGGTTTTTCTCATGGGGATTGCTTTTATGCAAATATAATCTACCTGTCTGAGAATAGGCTTGTGCGTTGTCATTTTCGACGTTAATACAGTGTATGCATATGGCATTCAATAGATTTCGATGGAGCAGAATCATAATCTGCCGGATGGTAATTTATTAGCGAGTAATTATTGAGCATGATTTTCAATTCACCTTCCAGACATGGCTTACTTTTACAACTAATGTAGTAGTTTGTGCCACTTTTTCACATATAAACACTCATCATGATAATCGAAAACCGAACAGTGGTTACCCTGAATTACCGGCTCACCGTAAATGAAAATGGTAATGAAGTGGAAGTGGAGAAAACGGCACCGGAAAATCCTTTTGTATTTATTTTTGGGGCAGGGCAGCTATTGCCTGATTTTGAAAGTAATTTATCGGGAAAAACGATTGGCGACACTTTTGATTTCAGAATCAGTGCGGATAAGGGATATGGTTTGAGTGATGCGCAGAATATTGTGCCGGTTCCTATTTCCGTCTTCGTGGATGAATCCGGTAAGCCGGATGCCTCTTTGTTGAAAGTCGGTAATGTATTGCCTATGTCAGACAATGCCGGTAACAAATATCAGGGCAGGGTAAAGGAGGTTACCGAGGATCAGGTGATCATGGATTTTAACCACCCTCTCTCCGATAAGGAGCTGCATTTTACGGGTGAGGTGGTAGCCGTACGTCTCGCTACGCTGGAAGAATTGCAACACGGCCATGTACATGGTCCGGGTGGACATCATCATTAACCCGTAATATGAAATTCTAATAAGACCGGCAAATCACCGTGAATAGATTACCCCTTTTATTTTATCAGCGATCGCTCCGGTTTCAGTAAGGCAGGATATTGCTGCTGAAAGCGTTTGATGCGTGGTATCGATTCATGCTCAACGTAAGGATTCGTTGGATTCAGCTGTATATAATTCTGATGGTATTCCTCCGCGGTATAGAAGACTGTAAATGGTACCACCTGTGTCGCAACAGGTGCGGCATACTTGCCTGACGCATTCAGCATGCTGATGTAATCTTCAGCAAGTTTTTTCTCTTCATTGTTACCATAAAATACAATCGAACGGTATTGCGTCCCATGATCAGGCCCCTGCCCGTTTACCTGCGTTGGATCCTGTGATGCAAAGAACACCTTCAGCAAAGTGGGGTAGTCAACAATGGCTGAATCATAGTAGACAGTAACTGACTCAGCATGACCCGTTCTTCCGCTCCCTACTTCTTCATAGGTTGGATTTTTTTCCGTGCCTCCCGCATATCCTGAAACAGCTTCCGTCACGCCGTTTACACTTTCAAACACACCTTCCACGCACCAGAAACAACCCGCGGCAAATGTTGCGCGGTGGTATTTTTCAAGCAAAGAATCGCCTATGCTTCTTGAAATGCTGGCAGTTTCGGTTGATGAACTGCTACCATTGTTTTTTTGCGCGCATGATGTTAAACTGATCATGAGCAGCAGGAAGGGAATAATGTAGCGCATAGCTGGCTTAATGTGATTTTAGTATGATTTACGAATTGCAGCTGGCAACGGATGCAGTTGGCATGTTTGATGAATGAGATTGGAACAGTCGTTGAACCTTATCAGTTCACGGGCTGCCAAAAATATTTAACCGGAAGGGAATTCATTAACAAAATCGGCAATAAATGACTGTTGTAGTACTGCAATATCTTGTTAATTTAAAAAAGCGAATTTGCCGGTAATGACAGCGCTATCATTAAATTGCACACTGATCAGGTAGATGCCGGTCGAAAGACGTTTATTGAAGGGTATTACGTATTGCATCGTGCCTGATTGTACACTTTCCTGGTGTGTAAATATTTGCCTGCCAGTCATTTCAAATATTGAAATTTGAATGGAACCGGTTACCGCTGCCGTAACTATCAGGTTTAATGATTCATCTTCTCCGGGAGGTAAAATTTTTAAATTATTTTGCTGGTTCAATAGCCCTTCAATGATTACCTGATAGCAGCTTGTATCTGCACAGCCTGCATTGGTTTCAATCACCAGGCAGATTTGATATTCACCGGGTTCATCTACCACTGCATCGGTTTCCGGCCCGCTATCACTGAACAAATCATTGTTGATGTACCAGTGCCAGGAAACTACATCGCCTCCGGCGGAAGAACTACCATTGAGGAATATAGTGTAGCCTTCCACATTCCAGGTGAAATGCGCTTCGCAATCACCCTGAGGCGCTTCCACCATCACGCCGTGACAAAACGTATCAACGCAACCTGCAGCCGTTTCAATCACCAGGCAGATCTGATACTCACCGGGTTCATCTACTATGACATCGGTTTCCGGCCCGCTATCACTGAACAAATCATTATTGATGTACCAGTGCCAGGAAACTACATCGCCTCCGGCGGAAGAACTACCATTGAGGAATATGGTGTAGCCTTCCACATTCCAGGTGAAATGCGCTTCGCAATCACCCTGAGGCGCTTCCACCATCACGCCGTGACAAAACGTATCAACGCAACCTGCAGCCGTTTCAATCACCAGGCAGATCTGATACTCACCGGGTTCATCTACTATGACATCGGTTTCCGGCCCGCTATCACTGAACAAATCATTATTGATGTACCAGTGCCAGGAAACTACATCGCCT
>JAIBAY010000013.1 GCA_019694975.1 Chitinophagales bacterium | reverse complement strand
TGTACAAGCATGTAACGACGCAAACAAGCTCCCAGCAACGGCTTCACAGCATTAGAATCAACTGCTTTGCAGTCGGAGGTTGGATTGTCAAACAAGGATCAAAACGCATTCTCAAACTTGCCGTTAGTATAGAAAAACGACCCTGGATGGAGGGATTACTGAAATTAGTCCGTGATGTGGGAATGCCGTTATCTCTTAAAACTTAATTCCTACTGCAAAATCCGGGTTTAAATTATGACAACTGCTGTTTGACATTTTGAATAAGACTAACCCGCTTTTTACCTGATGAAATAATACTGCACTGTGTTGACAAGCCAAAGCCAACACTTCTGTTCAATGCAACATGAATGATTCGAAAGGATTAGTAAACCTTCCCCCTGCAGGTTAAAATATCCTTTTAAAAAATTTCCTTTGCTCCAATCAGACCGGCAAATGCGATTTGTGCTGCAGGTAAGCGCTGACAATAAAAAGCGCTCCTACCAGTACAAAAGGCAGATTGATCAGGACAATGATGCCCAAACTCATCCACACATTGTGATTCATCTGGTAATTATGGGTGAAGACAAACGGCGACAGCAATAGCCCGGTCAACAGAATGACTATGCCGCCGGTCAGCGCTTTTTTCCAGGCAAAAATCAACATCGCCAGCAATAAAAATGACGGAATCATATGTAATAAAAATGCCTGGATCTGCTGAAGAACGGACAAGGCAGGATCAAAGACATCAAAGGCGAAGAGGCTGATGAAGAGAATTGCCATCAGGCACATGATTCCCGCAATGAGGCGGATTACATGCGCAGTTCTGGAATAGTGAATGAACGCCGGCATTTTACAAGTCGGTTGACATTATTTCAACGATAGTAAAACTATCGTTCCATTCATTTCTATACAATGATTTTAATCACTTTCAAGAACGATGCTTCAATCATTGATAAAACGATATATGCTATTGATAAATACCGTGTGGCAAGATCCCGGAACTGATGAGGTTCGTTTATCAACTCAATTTCTCATGGCAATGCAAAAGAAGAGAACAATGCATTCAACCACCGGCAGGATTTATGTCCGTCAAAAAAGCAATATCTTCTGTACACTATTGTTTAAAGAAAATTACTTTTAATAATGAAGAACAGGCATCATTAAAATAACTTCATGTGCTAAATATTTTTTGAAAGAAAGTAACCGATGAAATCACCGGCAGACAAGATCCGAATTGACAAATGGCTGTGGGCTGTAAGGATTTTTAAGACCCGCACGCTGGCTGCGGCAGCCTGTGACAAAGGGAAGGTCACCATACAAAGCCAACCTGTTAAGGCCTCACGGCTGGTGCAGGCGGGCACAATTATCGCCGTCAGAAATGGTGCTTTTACCCTGCACTATGAGGTATTGCAACCGGCGGGAAACAGGCTGAGTGCCACACTCGCACAAACCTGCTGCAGAAATGTAACTGATGAAGCTGTATTGCGCAGCATGCAGCTCCATGCGGCGGAAATGCAGTTGTTGCATAGCCGTGGTGAAGGCCGGCCCACCAAGAGAGACAGGAGGGCATTGGATGATCTGTTGAATGAGCAGGATGAATGATCTTTAACCCGCCAATCTGTTTATATCATTTTGATCACAATGATATTGAATTAACTTCGCAGAAAAACCAATACCATGAAAGTATTTCCCTTACTCATCATCGCCTTCCTCCTATTTGGATGGCAGGCAATGGCGCAGAAACTTTCCATTGAAAAGACCTATGAGATTACCGGCAAAGCCAACCGCGGTTATCTTGGTAACATCAACATTGATGAACCAAAGAACCTGATGGAACTCACCTTTGTAACGAAAGCCAACGACAAGCAGGTGAAGTTTGAAACATACCAGTTTGACCTGGAATTCAATTATAAAAACCTGGTTACTGATCAGATCGATTTTGACAAAGCCCGTGAAAAATACAAATGGTTCAAGTATAAAGGCGAGAACTATACGGTGGAAGCTGTTTCGGTGGAAAATAACCTCACCGGAACACTTGTCCTTAAGCGCAAGCAGATCAATTATAACTGGAGTTGGTTCTGGGGCGGCTATGACAAAGACGTGAAGCTGCTGGAAAAACTCAAACCCAAATCTGATGAAGGCAACAAATATTCCCTGGTGACCAAAGCGGAAAATGACGCGGATGGTACTGTATTATTAGTGGCCGGTACCAAAACACAGAAGGGCGATGATCCCAACCTGGTGCATAAAAAATACCTGGCGGCTATCTTCAACAAGGATCTTGATATGATTCATAAAACAGACTTTGAATTTCAATATCCGCAGACTGTGGCACAGGCACAACTTGTCTGGAATCCAAGCCTTGAATTTGATGCCGATGCCGAAGACCTTTCCAACAACGACCTTGCCATGCTGTTTGCACCGATCGGCGGGCCTGGCATTGGCAAGGCAGCAGACCCAGCGCCCAATAACTACACCTTCATCCGTATTGGCAATGATGCATCCATCAAAGACAGGATAAATGTGAAAAGTCCGAATACGGTTTGGAGCATCAACAGCATTGCAATGGTGGATAAGGATTATTTCATCTTCGGACCTTCAAAAGGAGATGATAAATACATTAACCAGGTGGTGAATGCGGGCGATGATCCGGATGCCATGAAGTGGGAAAGTTTTCAGCTGGCGAAGCTGAGCAACGGCAAATTGGATTTCATCAGTGCGCCAAGCCTTGATGAATTTGAAGCAAAGCTGCAAACGCCGCCGTCGCAGAAAAAATCTCCTTCGTATAAAGGCAAGAAATTTTACCTCAGCGATTTTGATGTGGATCCCAAAGGCAATATTTTTCTCTTTGGGCAGAACTTTACCTTGAAGAGCGATGGCACACGCCAGTACCGCGACCTCCTGTGCTTCCAGTTTTCTCCTGACGGATCTCTTAAAGCACAATACGGTTATGATAAGCAGGAAGGTAATAAATTCAGTGAAGTGGCACCTGCCATGCAATCGATGCTGCATACTGCTGACGGTAAAGACATGGACTGGCTGATTGGTGAAGTGGATGGTATGCGTAATGATAAAGAGCTGGGGAATTCAAAATACAAACTGCTGATGTATCCTGTAGTGGCCAAGCTGGATGTTGCCAATGGAAAAATCAATGACCCGGCGGTGTTTGGCGTTAGCAAGCAGGGGAAATACTACCTCAATAACCGGTTCCCTTTTTTACCGATTGAATTAGAAACATCCGTAGTTTTTTTCGGCGAATCGGCCGGCGGCAAAACTCTTTGGTTTGGAAAAATGCCGTTGTAAAAACAGCTTCGCGCAACAGCGGCATTAATGTAAAGATGTAAATCAAAAAGGATAACAGCGCATATTATACTTGCTGAAAAACCCTGTGCCATCGTCAGTCGGTACAGGGTTTTTTTATACATCACCGGAAGTGTTACTGCAAAAGCGGCCTTCTGCAAAAAAATATCCGGGTAAGAATACATACTGATTCCACTGTATAAAGCAATGGGTTGCTGCCGTTCAATTACCGGTCGCAGCGGAGAAACCCAATTCCTTCGGCAAGCCCTGTTCAAGCCGGTTATTCCTTCACCAGTTTTTTCCAGGCAGTGTGAGAACCATCGCTGACTTCGGCGATATAAACTCCGGCCGGCCATTGCTGAACATCAAGCTGAAGCGGGCCATCTTTTCCGGAGATTGACTTATGATAGTACATCACCTCCCCAATCATGTTGCGGATCGTGAGGGCAACCTGCCCGGATGCATTTGTAACGATGGTGATCTGATCTGCAGCCGGAACAGGGTAAACGGTGAGCAACGTCGTCTCAGCAATATCACTCTCTGCATTTTTTAATGGCGGTGTAGTGAATGTATTGATTGATGAATAAGCAGAAGTGTTATCAGGCAGCCCCGTGCATTTGGTAAGCACACGCCATTCATAAGTAGTAGCCGGTGCCAGGTTGTTCAGTTTTAATTTGGCGGCTGAAGTGGTTTTGGATTTCCAGTCTGAGGTGCCCAGCGCACGGCGCTGTACTTTGTAAGAAGAAGCACCAGTTGCATCACCCCAGCTTACCGTAGCACTTGTTGGTGTAATCTTTTTCGATTTCATGGTGTAACCGGTGATCCTGCTGCATGGATTCCATTCGTACTTATGTATGCGGTAGCATTTCTGTTTCGAAGATTCAAAACTCATTTCCCAAACAATATTTTTATTGACATCCACTTCTGTATGATTGGGTAGTCCGACATTGGGGGCTATCAAACCCCAGTTAATAATGGTATTGCCGTTGGGCAGGCGTTGCGCATTGCCGGTGGCTGCTCCATAGACCTTAAATCCGTTTACATCGGGATGCTCATAGTACCAAACCAGGGTTGCCACTTTATTCACTTCATCGAGCATATATTCTTTAGCACTGGAAATCAGCGGCGACAAATAATTTCCGTTGTTGAACAGCAGTATATTGCCATTGGGCAAACGGCGTGCATCATGCTGTGAAGAAAAATGCTGCGGGATGTTGTCATTTACAAAAGTGAATTGATTGTTTTCCCCGCCCAGCCGCCATATGATCTCGCCGGTTTCATGACTGATCTTCGTTATTTCATCCATATTGCGGGAAGAAATGATGATGTTGCCATCAAAGTCGCGATCAATGGAGTTACCGTGCACGTAATCCACCTGTGAATTGGTAAGTGGTGTATGTGAATTGGCATCAGTAAAAAGAAAATGGTCCCAGCTGGTCCATTCAAACACCACATCACGATTGGCATCAAGCTCCTGTACAACAAAGCCCTGCACTTTTGCATTCGATATACCACCGTAAGCAGTCATATTGATCGTCTGAAGGTCATACGCCATCAGGAAAACATGCCCGTCGGGATACATCATGACATCATGGCCCTGCGTTTCCAGCTCATATCCATTCTTGCAACGTACCGAGTCAATAAGATTGTAGTTGGAGTCCAGCACCATCCATTGTGCGGTATCGGCAAAATAGGTCATATAGCCGTTGGCATTCAGTTTAAAATCAGCGCCAAATTGCCCCAGGTCTCTTGCCCATAGAATGGTACCATCATTCTCGATAATGGTTGCGAAGGAATTGGTATTTGGCACCTCCGATGTTTGATCTTCTTTATTGCGGTAAAAAATCTGTCCTGGTGCAGGATTATTATTGACACTGATGACATAGACAGGCATCGAATCCAGCGGATAAGTGATGTCATCCGGATTTTTTTCTGCGGAACTGTATCCCATCACTTCCTGCAGCGATTGCTTTCTCATTTCCGCATAAGCAACCTCGTCTTCCGGAGTTGGTTTATTCCTGATCTGAAAAATGAAAGTGAAGCCTTCCACTTTCTCACCGTTCATCTTTCTCAAGCCTGAGTTCACTGTGACGGTTACTGTTTCGCCAAAATCAAAAACCGGCGATGGTTTGATTACCACAGTTTTGTTATCGTCCGATAAGCGTGCCGTCCAGGAATGACGTCCGCTCGCTGAACCTGATATCTCTACGAGGTTTTTCCCGGATACAGACGAGCGGTCGATCAGGTTTCCGTTTTTGAGAATAATATTCGTTTGCGGATTACGATACTGCGATCCCGGCTTTGGATTGATGTAGGCAAACTGTGCAGATGTATGCAGAAAAGCAATGCAACAGAGTAGCAAAGAAGAAGTGAATTTCATGGTCGTTACGTATGAGCGGTGAAGATAAAAATTTTAGCAACCCGGCCAATTGCCGGTATTTTATTATGTGATTACAATCATCTTTTAACATGATGAATATCATATGTTGGTTCTGCGTGCTTCAGCATTTTGGGCCAATAAAAAATCACACCTGATGAAACCACTTTTGCTTACCCTTCTTCTTGGAAGCTTTTTGACGCTGAACAGTTGCCAGAACAGTTCAACTACCACAGCAGACAGTACTACCACGTCCGTTACGCCGCCAACCGGTCAATCGGGTGTGCAGGATGATGCTTCGATGCCCAACATTGTTAAGGTAGCTGTCGGCTCCAAGGACCACTCAACACTGGTAACGGCGGTAAAAGCTGCTGAACTGGTTGACGCTCTTTCGAATGCCGGACCGTTCACGGTCTTCGCACCCACCGATGATGCTTTCAGTCAGTTGCCGGCAGGAACAGTGGAAGGACTTTTAAAACCTGAAAAGAAAGCAGACCTGCAAAACATACTTCAATACCATGTTTGGGTGGGCGTGTTAAACACCGACATGATGAAAGACGGACAGGTACTGAACATGGTGAATGGCGATAATGTAACCCTGCATGGTAAGGATGGAAAATTTATGATTGGCGATGCGAACATTGTAGGATCAGTGAGGGCATCCAACGGAATAGTATATGTGATTGACAAGGTGCTGTTACCGCCGCCGGCTGCCGTCAACTGAGCGCCTTTATTATCGTGAGCCGATTCTTTTATCGGGCGCTGTTGTTGCATAACCGTAACGGTTCACCTGTAATTTTTCAATTAATATATCAGGACCAAAAGGCACCACCAACCGCGGTGCCTTTCTTTTTCAGAAAATCTTTACCGGAGCCTGCAGACCAAGTGTGAAAATATATTGTGCCGACCACCAATGCTGACTGGCAGTTCCATCGCCATATAAAAGCACATTAGCGTAATTGGCAAAACATCCCTTCATCGTCGTTTCGAGAAAAAAGAACTTCAGAAAATCATATCGCAGGCCGGCTTCCAGGCCTGCAACATATCCGGCAACGTGATAGGTGTCGTTGCGATGGCTGCCTGCAATATAAGATTCCGTGCGGGGCAATACGAAACCAACGCCGGCTTTAGCAATAGCACTTACCCAATGCCGCTCATTGGCAGCATGCCAGAAGCTAAACCGTTTTACTACATCCAGCATGGCATAATTAGCGCCGTTGGTATGCTCATAGCGAATGAAATCGGATCCCAGGGTGGTGTCACGATCATAATATGCTCCCCGGAAATTGCCGGTCATATGTACCCGCTGATTCTGGATCATCACATATTTTGCATGATCATAATTGATTTCAATGGCAAGGTCTTTTTTATTGTTAAACCAATAACCGATGCGGAAAGAATACTGCGGAATGGTGATGTCTTCATGCAACAGGTCTTTAAGGCCGGGACGGTCTTCAGCCTTCACATCGTAGAGCGTGAAGTCATAGTCGTCTGTGGTGTGATCCTTAAAATGTATATCGCTTGTTGTATACCAATCGAGGTTATAACCCGCAGTGGCATAGAGTGTTCCCTTTCCGGCAGGCGCCATGCCTGCACAATTACAGGAAGCAGGCTGTTGTGCTATGCAGCCTGCTGGTGACAGGAAGCAGCAAGCCATTAAGAGTAAAAGAACAGCAATGCTGAATTTTTCCGGCTTACAGATTGAGGGTAAGCAACGGTGACGACGGTTGATGATGATATGATGAGTAAGCACAAACAGGTCAGTCAGATGAAAAATCAGATGATGGATTAAATGACGGTGTAAAGATACTTGCTTAAGGAATTAATCCTGATGATACCTGTTTTCATTGCGGAAGCGGCAAAAAATTATCCTTTAACACATTAATAAAATATTGTTGAAAATTTCTGAATCATGGATTAAATGCATTCAGACATTACACAGAATAAAGCAAAGGAAAACTTAAAGCACAAAGACATCACTGAAAAAATAATCGGGGCTTCATTTGAAGTCCATAAGTTTTTAGGTAGTGGATTTCAAGAGGTGATTGACCAAAGAGCATTGGTTTATGAAATGTATAAGGCAGGATTGGCATTTGCGTGGGCAATTGAGCATGATATTTTTTACAAAGATCTGCACAAACCAATTGGAAGACGAAGGGATAATTTCGATGTTGAAAATAAAGTACCGGTTGAATTCAAAGCATTGATAAAATTGGAAGATGTTCACCTCGCTATGGCACATAACTGTTTAAAAGCTTAGAAATCAGGAGCCGGCTTACGCATAAACTTTGGGAGTGAAAGCTTAGCATTCAAACTGCTCATTTTATCCGGCAAAAATCAGCATCACAGATTTAGGGATGACAAAGAAGAAGATAAAATGAACTTAAAATAACAATTACAAAAATCCAGGTAAGCAGTGTTATGCTTTTAATAAGCGAAAGCCGCAACGGTAATCATCAAATACTTGGAAGAATCTTTCTTATTTTGCCACTGCAGTGGTTACTTTGCTGCCGCAGAATCATTCAGCACATGAAAAATTTTGAAACAAAAGCGTTGCAATTTCTCGCAAAGATCTGTATCCCGCTCGCAAGAATTTCTTTTTTTATCGTGTATTTCGGATTTGGCCTGCTGAAAGTTTTAGGGTTAAGTCCTGCGGAAGGACTCGTGCAGGAGCTCTGGTCGATGACGGTTTCTTTTATTCCCTTTCATGGATTCATGCTTTTTTTCGCTTACTACGAAATGGCCATCGGCATCGCCTTCCTGTTTCCGGGGCTTGAGCGGCTTGCATTGTATTTACTGATACCACACATGATCACCACTTTCGGTCCACTCGTATTACTGCCTGAATATACCTGGAAAGCATTTCTGGTACCTACGCTGGCCGGACATTATATTATCAAAAACCTGATATTAATTGCCCTGGGCATTGCCATGGTGGCCTATGTTGGCCATTTTGGCCCAAAGGACGATCAAAACAGAAATCCTGTAACGCAATAAATTACCTTATATCCTGCGGCTGCGATTTCATTACATCACAGACAAGCGGTGCTGTGTTGCCATTTTATAATTCAGTTCCTGCATTCCTTTTACCGCTTCCGGTAACTCATCCGTATCTAACCCGGAGCCGGTGCTGAAAACAAAAAATGAATGGTAACTTTGCCTGGCTTTTTTGTAGCGGCTGACTGATCTCTTGTTTTCGCAAAAGCAACCAGGAAAGAAGATCGTGAAAGCTGCATGCTGCCAATCAATGAAAAATATCACATGCTACTAGAAATAAAAGTGCCTCCTGTCGGCGAATCCATTAATGAAGTAACACTGGCCAAATGGTTAAAAACAGACGGCGCTGTTGTGCAACAGGATGAGTTGATCTGTGAGCTGGAGTCGGAGAAGGCGACCTTTGAACTGGCTGCCGAAAAAAGTGGTCAATTGAGGATTGTTGCTGCGGAAGGATCCAAATTATCAATAGGAGATAAAGTCTGCATGATCGATACCGGTGTGGTGGCTGAAGAAAAGGCAGCAGCTGAGAACCCTGCAGCAAAGAAAGCCGATCTGCCCCATGAACCGGCAGGAAAAGATGTACTGCAAGAAGTTACTGAAAAGGAATCTTATGCGAAGAATGTTCCTTCACCTGCCGCGGATAAGATGATGAGAGAAACTGCAGTTGACGTGGAGCGTGGCACCGGCAAAAATGGACGCATTACCAAAACAGATGTTTTATCGGCAATCAGTAACAGCCAGGCATCGCAAAAAAAGCTGTTCAGCCGCGAGGAACGCAGGGTTACCCTCAGCACCTTGCGCAAAACAATCAGCAAGCACCTGGTGGCGGCAAAAAACACGACTGCCATGCTTACCACCTTCAACGAGATTGACATGAAGCCGATCATGGATATCCGTGCACGGTATAAAGATGATTTTAAACAAAAACACGGGGTGGGCCTCGGCTTCATGAGTTTCTTTGCCAAAGCCACCTGTTATGCGCTGCAGGAATGGCCGTCGGTGAATGCCTTTCTGGATGGTGAGGAAATCATCTATCATGACTTCTGTGATATCTCGATAGCTGTTTCCACACCAAAGGGATTAGTGGTGCCGGTGATCCGGAATGCAGAATCACTTTCCTTCGCGGAGATCGAAGCCAGGGTAGCCGATCTTGCCGGGCGCGGAAGAGAGAATAAACTTTCACTGGAAGAGATGAGTGGCGGAACCTTCACCATCACGAATGGTGGTGTGTTTGGTTCACTGATGTCAACGCCTATTATCAATATTCCTCAATCTGCTATCCTAGGCATGCATAAGATACAAGAGCGGCCGGTGGTGATAGACGGGCAGATTGTCGTCCGCCCGATGATGTACCTCGCATTGAGTTATGATCACCGCATCATCGACGGCCGTGAGTCGGTGAGTTTCCTGGTAAGAGTAAAAACGCTGCTGGAAAATCCGGAATTACTCCTGATGGGTAATGATCCTGTAAAAGCCATGCTGCAGTTGTAAAACGTACCCGTGCACGGCACCGAAAAATCACCAGTTAAAAGAATACTACATTTAATGTTACCTGCAACCGTTTTCTGAATCCCGCTCCGTGGCATCTGAACTACTCAAATCTTTTAAAACTTCCGGCGCCGTTGCCTTTAGCTCTCCGCGACTCGTAAAGAAGATCATCAGCAATATTGATTTCTCCCATGCCACCCGCATCATCGAATTGGGGCCCGGGAACGGAAGAATAACCGATGACCTGCTGCACCTGATGCGACAGGATGCAATGCTTTACGCTTTCGAAGTGAATGCGGCTTTTTGCAAGGATCTGGAAAAGCTGCAGGATAAGCGCCTGCAGGTGTATAATGAATCAGCAGCGCACATCAGAGAGCATATCCGCCACGATCCGCATAACGGGATGACTTATATTGTTTCATCTATACCGTTCGGCATCCTGCCGGAACAGGAATGCGAACGTATCATGAAAGCCATTCATGAGATAGCGGATAAACAAACCATCTTCATTCAATATTCCTATTCCATTATACAATACCGCCGTTACAAAAAATATTTTCCGCATGTAAAAGTGCA
Organism: Chitinophagales bacterium; assembly: GCA_019694975.1. Classification (NCBI taxonomy): domain Bacteria; kingdom Pseudomonadati; phylum Bacteroidota; class Chitinophagia; order Chitinophagales; species Chitinophagales bacterium. Next base: position 44,284 of record JAIBAY010000013.1, on the reverse strand, counting down.
GTTTGAGCTCATCAATATTCCACCGGCTTTTGTATTTATCGGCACTCAATAAACATATCTTTAGTGGCTATCCATGCTCACTTAACAGACCATTTTCATTTACTGCTCATCTGCCTCCTATGCAGAAACCGTAATGTTCTGCTCCCTGGTTTCCGTGCGGACCGTCTGCTTTGCCATGCAGTCATCAGCAGGAATATGAATAAAAACCGGATGCAGCATAGAGACTGCATCCGGTTAAACCTGATGTTACCGAAATTATTATTGAACGGTCAGCGTAATGGACTTGGAGGTGATATTTCCATCACGGTCGGTAACAGTAAAAGACCACTTCTCAGTTCCCGCCTGGCTGCGCGTTAGAATAGTATAGTCCGTTGAGTAACTGTCCTCCTGTGCAGTCGTAAGCGTAATGGTGGTATCCGTAATGGTACTGGTGGCACCATCGTAAGCGTAGGAAACATTAAATGTCTTCAGCTCATCTTCTGTCTTGGTTGCAATGATGCCCACGAGAACAGTAGCGCCTTGCCCGGTGATGGCATCGGAAGAGGTATAGCCGGAACCGGTTTTAAACTGTACGTCAGGCGGTGTACGCTGATCCTCATCCTTTTCACAGGAGGCAATGACGGTGATCATGATGGCAGCGATAAGCAATACTTTGAATTGTAGTTTAAATGATTGCATTGTTTTCATAATTGATAAATGGATTTTAGTGTGATAAAAAAATTAATTGAAAGGCAAACGGAGATTGAAAAAAATGTTTCTGCCCATGTTGTAAATACCATAGTATTTAAACCTTGACAGGTGATCGTAATATGCTCTATCCAGCAGGTTGCTGCAGCCGATGCTGATAGCCACTTCCTGCTTTCTTAGCTGAAGCTGAGTGCCGGCAGCTAGATCGAGCAGGTAGTAGGCAGGCGTTGCTGTTTCAAACTGCCCGGGATCATTTTGTGCAAAAACATAATCCACACCGGCAGTGATAAATGACTGCATCCATTTCGCGGAGGACTGCAGGATTTCAAATTTAATTTCAGCCCGCAGTTTATCCGCCGGCATGAACGGAAGGTTATAACCGGCATCCGTTCCACCGCGCACCCTTGAATAGGCCGCCGTCACATCCAGCCACGGAAGCACATCGGGATGGAAATCAAGATTGGCTTCCCCGCCGTGCAGGGTAGCATTTTCCTGCAGGTAACGGTAAATGGTGAAGCCATAAAACTCGGCCGTTGTCGGGGCGAGATAGATGTAGTTGTAAAAATGATTGTAGTAAATCGCTGCAGACGCAGACCATTGCGGGCTGTTGTATCCTGTAACAAATTCCACGTTCACATTTTGCTCCACACTTAGTGCAGGATCACCGATTTCATAACGGTATGTTCCTTCATGCACACCATTGCTTGATAACTCGGCGAGATTAGGAGCACGGTATCCGGAAGAGATATTCAGCTTGAGATTCCAGTGTGATGAAGGGTTAAAGCTGGTACCCAATGACCCGTTCAATGTACCAAACCATTTGTTAAATGGCTGCACTTCGCTGCCGGTGGTATTGATCGTTCCTGTTTCAAACGTCTGGATATTTTTAACATCATACCGCAAACCGCCTTCCAGCACCAGCCTTGCAACAGCCTGTTTCCAATAGGCAAACAAGCCGTTTTCCCATAGATGCGCATCAGGAACAATCTGTCTTGATCCAAGGTTGGTGTTTACCTGGTACATGGACTGAATTCCCGCATTCCACGACGCGTGCTCACCCGCAAAGTGCTCCCATTGCAGGTTGGCATTGAAGGTGTTCAGCATCATGTTCAGGCTTACCTTATTGCCGCCCTCTTGCTCCTGCCTGTTGTTGATGTGAGCGCCAAGGTTGACCCTGAATTTGGATGATCCTTTGAAGATGGTATTTTCAGTAGTGAACATGTTGATCAATACGGTATGATGTGGACCGGAAAAATCGCGGCTGAAACGATGCTGAGCACTATCGACCTTCATGCCGGCTTCCATTACAAAACCAAAATGCCCGAGTGAAAACAGGTAGTTATTTACAGAAAGCCAATTACCTTTTCTCCGGCCAAGTGATAACTTCGCCTGGTACCCATCGAAACGTGAATTGTACACCCGGTTGCCATTACCATCGCTGTAGTCGCCATGAGATTCCGCGCCGATACGCAGTCTCCAGTTCAATTTGTCTGTTGCACCTTTCACTCCTGCATCCGTGGCAAAGCCAAGCGTATTGCTGAACAGTTGGATACTCGCATCACCCTGCACTGCTCCGATAGCGGCAGGCTTTTCTTCAATAATGTTGAGCACACCACCCATGGCTTCTGATCCGTATTCAAGTGCCGCGGGACCTTTGATCACTTCCACCCGGTCAGTGCCGGCATCAGTAAGCCCGAGCCCGTGTTCATCCTGCCACTGCTGATTATCGAAGCGAATGCCAAGTAAAACCGTCTGTATGCGGTTGCCGTAAAGGCCGCGAATAACAGGTTTTGAAATGCCATTGCCAGTGGAAAGCTGACTCATGCCCGGGAGCTTTGAAACAGCATCGCTTAAACTGAGTGATCCGCTCCGTCGCATCGCTTCCTGCGAGATCGTGACGATATTTTTGGGTGTATTTTTAATATCACTGTTTTGCAATCCGTAGATCACCACCTCCTGTGTTTCAATATCCGTCCGTGTGAGCGCTATTCGCAAAGGTGCAACCGTGCTTCCCACATTCACTGCCACAATTTTTGTTTCAAACCCTATAAACGAAAACTGTATGTTGAAACGACCCTGCGGGAGTTGTTCAAGGCGGAAGGCCCCATCATCATCCGATATCGTTCCCGTATGCAATTCCGGAATGTAAACGGAAACACCGGGCATCATAACGCCGGCAGTTGTATCCGTTACGACACCTTCCACCACGTTTTGTGCATAGCAAGGATGCAACAGCAACAGTAAAATCAGCATGCAGGCTGCAGGCAGACAGATTCTCAATGCAAAGGAATTTTGACGATGAGGCACACAGCTATTAAATGTGCGCACACAAAAGAAATGCATGCAATATGATGCACGCAGTTACGACCAGGAACGGTTACCCGCAATCAGGAGGCTGGAGAAGCACATTGCTATACACAGGGCCGGGCGCACATTTAATATAGCTAGTGCCTGTTGCAAAAATATTTGACGGATGAATACTGACCCGCAGATACAGGCAGCAGTATTTGTCTGCCGGCCGGCTGTTCTTTCTTGAAGTGTTTCGCGGTGCCGCAGGATGCATATTCCTTTTCAACCCGCTGATATAATCCGAAATAATACTTCTTTCATTTTCATCGTGGTAACAGGTATAAATAATCCGGTTACCGGTTTGCTTTACATTCACCACATCATACAGTTCATGATTGTAAAAAAACTCATGATCATCATTCCAGGAAAGCCGGGCGGCTGCTTCAGCTGAGAAAACAATAGTTGTTAAATCCCTTTGGGGAATGCCGTCGTGCATTACTTCTTCCGCTTCCGATTTAGCGGCAAGCATTTTATTTTCAAACAGGAAATAATACCCGAGCGCATCGAAGAGGAAGAAGCAAACTAATATTATGGCGGTAAATACTCTCATGAATCTTATCAGGCAAATCTATCATAAAAACTGCCGATATCACAAATTGCCTGTAGATACTGCCGGTATTCCATGCTGTCGGCGGCGATGCATGGCTACAGCACCGCATCAGGGGCATCAACAATAATTTAGCAGTATGCTATTGACGAAAAGAGTTGCAACCCGCAAGCCTGTTTAAAATGACAGAACCAAAAACTACGGAGTAAGCTGTTCTCATTGTCATTTTATGCCGGATTTTTTTACTTGAGAAATTCCGTAGAACCTCCACTGTTGTTACCTGCCAAAGATTTGTTCATCTCTCTTGAAAAATAACATCATTTACCACAGCCGCAATGCTGACCGCGTGCGAACGCTGTTGCTTTTACGCCATGCAAATAGTGGCTTTTGAGCGAAGCATCTCTGTCCTCAGCAAGCGGTATGCATTATTTGATATCATTCCATGAAACGATAACTTTACCGTCACAATTTTTAATATGCATCAATATCAGGTAGCGGTGATTGGCTCAGGCCCGGGCGGTTATGCCGCGGCGATTCGCTGCGCACAACTGGGAATGAAAGCAGCAATCATTGAGAAATATCCTGCCCTGGGCGGAACATGTACCAACGTCGGCTGCATTCCTTCCAAAGCGCTGCTCGATTCATCAGAACTCTATCATCAGGCCGCGCACCAGTTTAAGGCGCATGGCATCAGTACCGGACAGCTCTCTGTTGATTTTTCACAAATGATGGCAAGGAAAGAACAGGTGGTGAAAGCCAATACGGCAGGGCTGAACTTCCTGATGAAAAAAAACAAGATCGATATCTATACAGGCCAGGGCAGTTTCGTCACTAAAAATAAAATTGCCATTCAGCAATCAGACGGCACCACCGTTGAGATTGAAGCAAAAAATATAATTATTGCCACCGGTTCCAAACCATCCACGCTGCCGGGAATCACCATAGACAAGAAACGCATCATCACTTCTACTGAAGCATTGGCATTGCAGGAGATTCCGAAAGAAATGACGGTGATTGGTGGTGGTGTTATCGGTTGTGAGCTGGCTTCCGTTTATGCACGCCTCGGAACAAAGGTGAAGATCCTCGAATACTTCGATTCAATGATTGCAAACATGGATCGCGACCTCGGAAAAGAGCTGCAGCGCATTCTTAAAAATGCAGGTATTGAATGCTACCTCTCTCATAAAGTTACAGGAGCAACTACCGGCGAAAAAACAGCCACTGTGACGGCTGAAAGAATATCTTCAGGCAGTAATACGCCTGCAGGAGAACAGGAAAGAAGCATTACGCTTTCTGCCGACTATTGCCTTGTGGCAGTTGGCAGAAGGCCCTATACGTATGGGTTACGCCTTGAGCAGGCCGGTTTGCAAACAGATGAAAGAGGATGCATCCCCGTGAATGAACACCTGGAAACTGCTGTGCCGGGCATCTATGCTATTGGCGATGTCATCCGCGGCGCTATGCTTGCCCATAAGGCGGAAGAGGAAGGCATTATGGTGGCAGAGATCCTGGCCGGGCAAAAACCACATATCAACTACCTGCTTATTCCGGGTGTTGTATATACCTGGCCGGAAGTAGCGGCTGTAGGTTATACAGAACAGGAACTGATAAAAAACAAACGGTCATTTAAGAAAGGATCGTTTCCATTCAAAGCAAGCGGCCGTGCCCGCGCCGCTAATGAAATGGATGGCTTCATCAAGGTGCTGGCAGATCAGGATACCGATGAAATATTGGGTGTGCATATGATCGGACCACGCGCCGCTGATCTGATTGCCGAAGCTGTGTTGGCCATGGAATTCAGGGCCAGCGCCGAAGATATCGCACGCACCAGTCATGCGCATCCAACGTATTCAGAGGCGTTCCGGGAAGCCTGCCTCGTTGCTACAGAAAACAGGGCTATCAATTTATAATACTGCTCACCTTTCACGTAGTGCGTATTAACGGCTGAATCATCAGGCTGTAAATGGCTGAATCGTACCATTCCCTTTAAAAAAAATTTATATGACGTTGATCTGTATTTCTTCCTATAGAAAAAACATTCGCGGGTCACCACATTTCAGGGCTTTGGAAAATAAACTATTTTGCGCCTCCCATAAACCCCCAACCTACTACATGAAAAAACATTTGCTCACACTCACTGCCATGTTGCTTTTCGGCTATGGCTTCGCACAAAACAATCTGCACCGGATGATCGTCAATGACCGTGGCCTTTCGAATCATTTCACAGCGCTGTCGCCATCGCAGCGTGTGAGTTTTGATGCTGCGCAATTGAATACCATGCTGGGATTAAATGCAAACAGCGACCTCGTATTGATGAATGCGGAAGCTGATCAGATCGGCGAGGTGCATTATCGCTATTACCAGACGTATTTTGGAAAACCCGTAGAACATTCCATGTTCATCGTGCATACGAATGATGGCATGATCAGGGGCATGAGCGGTTCCATTGTGATGGAGTTTGACCAGCAAAATGCATCAGATAAATCGGCACAGCTCAGTGAAAAAGATGCTGTGGAAACAGCTATCTCTTTTGTGCAGGCTGAAAAATACATGTGGCAGGATGATGCTATGGAACAACGGCTGAAAAATCAAACCTCCGACAAGCATGCTACCTATTACCCCACTGCACAGTTGGTATGGTACAATAGCGGAGAAGAAATTGATCCTGCCGGCCTGCTCCTTGCCTGGAAAGTAAATGTGTATGCACAGCAACCGCTGAGCCGTGCGGATATTTTTGTTGATGCACAAACCGGAAAAATCCTTGGTACAGCCGACCGGCTTTATCATTCCGATGCTACCGGCACGGCGGCCACTGCATACAGTGGCACACAAACGATTCACAGCGATCTCAACGGAAGTAATTACCGCCTGCGCGATTACACGAAAGGCAATGGCGTGATCACTTTAAAGAGCAGTGGCAGTGATTACTCCTCTTCATCAGCCAACTGGACACTCACCGGCCAGGATAAGTATGCACTTGACGCACACTATGGCGTTTCAGCTACCTACTCATACTACCTCACCAACTTCAACAGAAACAGCCTGAACAATGCGGGCATTGCATTGTACAGCTATGTGAATGATCCTTCACAGAGTTACAATGCCGGATGGGATGGATCAGAAATGTTGTTTGGAAATCTTGGCAGCGGCGGCGCAGGCATAACAGCTATTGATGTCTGCGGCCATGAGCTGACACATGGTGTTACACAATATACCTGTGATCTGAACTACAGCTATCAATCCGGCGCCATGAATGAAAGCATGAGTGACATCATGGGAAAGAGCGTACAGTTCTGGGCCAAGCCATCTGACATCAACTGGCTGCTGAGCAACGACATGAACTGGGGTATCCGCAACATGGCCAATCCAAATGCTTACAGCGATCCTGACACTTACCTCGGCACCTACTGGACATCAAGCTCTGCTGACAATGGCGGAGTGCACACCAACAGCGGTGTAGGAAATTTTATGTTTTACCTGCTGGTGACTGGTGGCAGCGGAACCAATGATATTGGCAATGCTTATACCGTTTCCGGAATCGGCCTTGCTGCGGCAGACCAGATTATCTACCGTACACAAGCTGTTTACCTCACACCTACCTCACAATACGCCGACTGGAGAACGGCCTGCATCAATGCGGCTACTGATCTTTATGGTTCCACCAGCAATGAAGTTACACAGGTGAAAAATGCCTGGTATGCAGTGGGCATCGGCACAGCCGGCGGCACTTCCTGCGGCATACCTTCAGGTTTAAATGTTACCGGTATTACCAACACTACAGCAACACTGAACTGGACTGCTGTCAGCGGCGCATCAAGCTATAACGTACACTACAGGCAGGTTGGCACTTCAACATGGACATCCACCACAGCAACCACGGTTACAAAAGCCATTGCTGCTTTAACAGCCGCAACACAATATGAATTCCAGGTGCAGACGGTTTGTTCAGGCGGAGCAACCTCTTCTTATTCAGGCTCTGTCAATTTCACAACCACCAATGTTTCTGCTTGTACGGAAAGCCTTGAACCAAACAATACCAAAACTACGGGGGCACCTGTTACCGTTAATACAGATCTTAAATCACAAATCAGCACCTCAACGGATATTGACTGGTTCTCTTTTTCAAACAGCAGTACGGCAAAAAATATTAAAGTAACCCTTACCACGCTGCCTGCCAACTACAACATTACGCTCTATGATCCGAACGGAACATCTGTCGCAACGTCCAAAAAAGGAGGCACGAATGACGAAACCATGATTTACAATACCAGCGTGGTTGGCACCTACCTTGTGAAGGTGTATGGCGCAAGCGGTGCATTCAATACCACACAATGCTACACTTTGCATGTGTATACGAGCAATACCGCTTTCCGTATAGGAGCTGAAGACGGATTAGTTGCAGGCGATGATGTTACCACGTTTACAATTTATCCGAATCCTGCATCCGGCCAGTTATATTTGCAGTATGAAGGAGCAGCTGAAACAGATGCCGGCATTCGCATTGTAAATATGCTCGGACAAACAATATCAGTTCGCGAGCAGCATGTTGCTCCGGGCGAAATTGTTAACCTTGACATTTCATCCCTGAGCAACGGAAAATACCTGATTGGTATTTATGGAAACAATCAGCAGACCGTAAAAACTTTTGAAGTTATTAAATAGGAAACGCTAACCATGATGAACAAGCGGCACGGAAGGAGAGCTTTCGTGCCGCTTTCATTTATACATCCATGCCTGCCACAATCTTTTTTTGTTGCAGGAAGGCATTGAAAAGAAAATAGCTTTGCTGTATGCAACCCGTTAAACGCATCAACTTATGGAGTGGCCCACGCAATATTTCCACCGCCATGATGTATTCCTTTGCACAGCGGGATGATACGAGGGTGATTGATGAACCGTTGTATGCTCATTACCTGCGGGAGACCGGACTGCCACATCCCGGGCGGGAAGAGATTCTGCAATCGCAGGAAAATGATGGCCGGAAAGTAATCCGTGAAATTATCCTTGGCGACTGTGACCGGCCCGTTCTCTTCTGTAAACAGATGACGCATCACCTCATCAATGTGGCTCCAGATTTTTTATCAAAAACCTTTAACCTTATACTCATACGCGATCCGCAACGCGTTTTGCTTTCCTATGCTAAAGTAATTGCGCAGCCATCAATCCGCGATATCGGTATCCGGCAGAGCTATGATCTCTACCGTTTGCTTTCAGCAAGAAATTATCACCGGCTGGTGATTGATTCAGATGAAGTGTTGAAAAATCCTCGGTTTATGCTGGAAGCTGTTTGCGCCCATACCGGTATCCTTTTTCAACCGGCCATGCTGACCTGGAAGGCCGGTGCACGGCCCGAAGACGGCGTCTGGGCGGGCCATTGGTATGGCCATGTGCACCGTTCAACCGGATTTGCCGCCGCAGCATCAACCAAGGAGGAGCTGCCGGAATCATTGCAGCCAATCTGCCGGCAGGCAATGCCCTATTATGATTTTCTTTACGAACATTCCTTAAAGTGCTAATCTCCATTCATCAATTCTATTTCCCTTATGCAACAAAAATTCAATCCGCAGAATGAAACCATCCTGGTATCAGTGAACGGAAAATTAATGCCACGCAATGAAGCAAGGATTTCCGTATTCGATTCAGCGGTGCAGGGCGGCGATGCTGTTTGGGAAGGGTTGCGCGTGTATAATGGCAGAATTTTTTGCCTCGAAGAACATCTTAACCGTTTGCAGGAAAGCGCTCATGCCCTGATGTTTCAGGAAGTTCCCTCGAAACAGGAAATCAAGCAAATCATTATTGAAACACTGCAGGCCAACGGCATGCGCGATGGGGCGCACATCCGTCTTACGCTTACGCGCGGTGAAAAAATTACCAGCGGTATGGACCCGCGGCTGAATCAGAAAGGATGTACGCTTATTGTATTGGCAGAATGGAAAAAGCCGGTATATGGCAATGAAAGCATTTCACTCATTACTGCTTCAGTGCGCAGAAATTCACCGCTGAATATTGATTCAAAGATTCATCACAATAACCTCATCAATAATATTCTTGCAAAAATTGAAGCTAACATTGCCGGTGCAGACGATGCCCTGATGCTGGATAATTATGGCTTCCTTGCCGAAACGAATGCCTGCAATATTTTCATGGTGAAAAACGAAACCCTGATCACGCCTCATGCCGATGCCTGCCTGCCCGGCATCACGCGCGGTAAAGTGCTGGCCATTGCTGATCGGCTGCAGATTCGCGCGAAAGAAAAAAACATATCCCTGACGGAGTTGTACAATGCGGATACGGTCTTTACTTCCGGTACCATGGGTGAACTTACGAGGGTAAAGCAGATTGATGGAAGGATGATCGTGGATAAAACGCACGATAAGGTGTTTGAAAAAATTGCGGAGGCATTCAGGTTGCTGACGGAAACTGAAGGCGAGTTATTGCCTTTCTGAATGATAGCGGAAACTGAATTGATGATAAACAAATGCAGCAGCATGACAAGGTCTGTCAGCGCAAACTACATCGCCTTCGATGCATGCGTTGTTATTTCGCCAGCCGCTTGTCCAAAATCTTTTTCACCTGGTAAGGCATCAGGTTATTCCCGATGATCAGGCCATCCTGGTCAATTAATATGCTGGCGGGAATCGAACGTACGCCAAAGCGCTGTGCCACCTCGGAATCCCAGCCCTGTAATGTACTTACATGATTCGGCCAGATCAGGCCATCCTGTTGTATGGCCTGCAGCCAAAAATTACGGTTGTAGTCGAGTGAGATGCTGTAAATATCGAAACCGCCGGCTTTCGTGAACTTCGCATGATGGTATGTCCGGTACAGTTCAACCAGTTCACGGTTTTCCATTCTGCATGGACCGCACCAGGCTGCCCAAAACTGTATGAAAACAATTTCGCCTTTCAGTGATGAAAGCGGCAATGGCTTTCCGTCGGGGCCGGGATACACGAGCTCGCCGATTTGATCACCATTGGCAAAATCGAGCAGCTTGTAATAATCATATACCTTATAGATGACCGCTGCCACGATGATTAACACGATGGCCGCTATGTAGAGGTTTTTATTTTTCAAACGGGAGGAAATGCTTTTATCTTTTTGCCTTACATCTAAGATGAATAGTTCGTTCCTGCCACTAAAGGATTATTTTGCAGTCAGGCGGTAACCAAATAATGCATTGTTGCCATCATACCCTTTTGATTTGTGCACCCAAAGCATTCAGCCGTTCATCAATACGCTCATAACCGCGGTCAATCTGATTGATGTTATGAATGGTGCTGACACCTTCAGCGCTCATGGCGGCAATCAGCAGCGCAACGCCGGCGCGAATATCCGGCGACGTCATGGAAATACCGCGCAATGGCTGCTGCCTGTTCAGGCCGATCACTGCGGCGCGGTGCGGATCGCAAAGAATGATCTGGGCGCCCATATCAATCAGCTTATCTACAAAGAACAACCTGCTCTCAAACATCTTCTGGTGAATGAGCACGGTTCCTTTTGCCTGTGTCGCCACTACCAGTATCACGCTCAGCAGGTCGGGCGTTAATCCGGGCCAGGTGGCGTCTGCGATGGTGAGCACACTGCCATCGATGAAGGGTTGAATTTTATAACTTGGTTGCTCCGGAATAAATATGTCTGCTCCGCGAATCTCCAGCTGAATGCCAAGTTTTTCAAACGTCTGCGGAATGATGCCAAGGTGTTCCGGCTGTGCATTTTTAATCAACAGTTCTGATTGCGTCATGGCGGCAAGGCCGATGAAGCTTCCTACTTCAATCATATCGCTGAGCATGCAATGTTCGCATCCACTCAGCGATGCCACTCCTCTTATCTTTAAGAGGTTGCTTCCAACGCCGGTAATTTTTGCACCCATGCTGTTCAGCATTTTGCACAGTTGCTGAATATATGGCTCGCAGGCTGCATTGAAAACAGTTGTAGTCCCTTTGGCAAGACAGGCAGCCATAACTATGTTGGCGGTACCCGTTACGGACGCTTCATCGAGCACCATGTAGGTTCCCTTCAGTTCAGAAGCATCTACTGTGAATGAATTATCCTTTACATCGAAATGAAACTTCGCACCCAGCTTTTCAAAACCCAGGAAGTGTGTATCGAGCCTTCTCCTGCCAATCTTATCACCGCCGGGGCGTGGTATGTAGGCCTTCCTGAATCTTGAGAGTAACGGGCCGAGAATCATGATGGAGCCCCGCAGCTTCGAGGCCTTCCTGGCATATTCCTTTGTGTGCAGAAAATCAAGATCTACATTTCTTGCACGGAAGGAATATTTGCCCTTCCCCAGCCTGTTCACCTCTACACCAAAATCCGAGAGCAATGCAATCAGCAGGTTCACATCGCTGATATCCGGTATATTGGAGATCACCACTTTCTGATCGGTCAGTAGCGTGGCACATATGATCTGCAGCGCTTCATTCTTGGCGCCCTGCGGTACAATCGTGCCTTTAAGCCGCGCACCACCTTCAATTTTAAATGCATCCATATTTTATGGCGGAATGACGGGTGTTGAAATTTACTGTGCGGAGATGAGACGGTGTTGCCGTATTATCCAATGAAAGCCGGAAAGATACTACTTCGAAAATAAAATTATCGTGATCAGGATTTTATCAGGACTGCATGATGTACAGCCGCCTTAATGCAAATGGCCTTGTTTGCCGTTCCTTACGATAACGATGCGCATTGCTTCTTGCGGAGCATTCATTCCATAAGAAGGATCCACAAAAAAAATCCTTCCCCGTTGAAGAGGAAGGAGGCAAACACAAGTAAAAAAGGAATCTTCAGAAATTCTTTTTCCGTTTTATGAAACGGTTTCCGTTGTTACCCTGTCCGGCATTGAAAGGACGGTTCTTCTTAAATCCTTTGCCGAACTGCTTGCGTGGCGGAACATATCCCATCGGGCGCTGCGGTGCGGCGGCAACCGGATTATCAAGTGTCACATTTTTATCCAGCTGAAGCACTCCGCCGGAGATCAGTTCGAGATCCTGTCGAATAGATTCATCACTTACGGTTTCTTTAGTCCAGTTGGCATATACCAGCTTCATATAGTTGGCAACCACCACAGCAAGGCCACGGCGCTTGTCTTCATCCATGTCCTTTGCCTTCGCTATCAGTGTTTCCAGGTTTCTGCCGTAGTGACGATGGCGGATCTTGTGTTTCGGATAGGGCAGCGGGGTATCTGATTTAACTACGATAGACGTGCGTTCGGGAAATGGATATGGCGAATCAACGACCAGTTTAAAATCACTGATCATGATGAGATGATCCCACAGCTTATGCTTGTATTCTTCGATGCTCTTGAATGCAGGACTTGCCTGGCTCATGAGTTCAATAATCACTTTGGCTGTGGCGTTGCGTTTTTCGCGGTCTTCAATTTTTGCAGCTTCGCGGGCCATGTTCTGTATAATACGTCCATATTCACTGATTAACAGCTTGGGACGCTGCGTGTTGTATTGCATTCAAATAATTTATGGAGAGGCACAAATGTAGGTTATTTTGTGCAAATGAATGTCAAAAAGGATGGCCGGAAGACAGCAGGTATGCAGGGTTATCATTTTATGATTAAGGCAGTCAACGTGAATAATCCCGAACCATTACTGCCGATACCGGAAGATGCGTGCATTGTTCTTCCTCTTTCAAAATAATTTTGCTTCAGACATTTTCAGTTCCTACTTTTCGTCATCCATTAATCTGTTGTTTAATAGCTCCTCATGGCAAAAAATTTATTGCTCTCCTTCCTGATTTGTCTGACCACCAGCCAACTCTTTACCGCTGATCTTTATGCGCAATGCAATCTGCAGAAACCCAAGAACCTCTCCGTTACTTCCATCACCGGTTGCAGCGCCGTTGTTAGCTGGACACCGGTGTCCGGCACCGCCTATTACGAAGTGCGTTACAAGCAGGGATCAGGTGCGTATCAGTACATCAATACCGGACTCAATACTACGTGGCAGGCAGACGGACTGCTTTCGAATAAAAACTATTCATTCAGCGTAGCCAGCTATTGCAGCAATAATCAGAGCAAAGGATATTCGAAGGCTGTCAAGATTAAAACACTGGCCTGTTCAGCACCGACCGCCATCACGGTTAGTGCCATCGCCAAACATAAAGCCACCATTCAATGGCAACCTGTCTGCAATGGCACCCTTTTTAACCTTCAGTACCGTGCGTCAGGAAGCACTGCATGGCTAACGGTTTCGAATATTGCGAACAATGGCTATCAACTCACCCAACTGACGATGGGTACCACCTATGAATTTCAATTACAAACAGTGTGCACTGGCAGCAATTCCGCTTTTACGCCATTGCAAACATTTACTACAACTGGGGGTGTGCCGGATGCCAAACCCAACATCCTCGCCATCATGGTAGATGACGGACGCTACGACATCTATCAACCCAATGGCGGGCCTGCATGGTTTGAAACGCCTGCCATAAACCGTATCGCGAATGAAGGCGTTAACTTCCGCCTTACTTTTCCGGCCACGTCGCAATGTGCACCAAGCCGTGCAACATTTTACACCGGGTTGTATCCGCATAAACACGGTTGTATCATCAATGGCGACCACATGTATGACTCACTGCCTTTGATACAACAGATATTGAAAGATAACGGCTACTATACCGGTTTCGTAGGCAAGTATGGACAAAACCTGGGTTTGCCGCAGGGCTTTGACTGGTATGCCATTTCACAGTCCGATAATTATGTAGATGTGGTTTATACCATCAATGGGCTGGATACTTTTATTGCAGGCCATATCAGCGATATCTATCCACAGCTTGCTTTGCAGTTTCTCAACCAGGTTCCCGAAGGGCAGCCTTTCGCTTTGTTTTATTTTCATCGTGCTCCGCATGGACCAACGGTTCCGAGGCCGGAAGATGCGTTGCTTTATACGACCGATACTATTCCGTTTCCTTCCAACTTTTACAAGTACCAGCATGATTATCCTTCTTTCTATTATGCGTCGGTATATAAGTGGCCTTATGATTCCCTGGAAACAGATACGGCGAAGCTGCAGGAGTACCAGGCTATTGCAGGTGTGGAAGACAATACCGATACGCTCACAGACTGGCTGGAATCAAAGAACATACTTGACAATACTTTCCTGATGTATACCAGCGATAACGGATACATTAAAGGGGAACACCTGCTGCAGGGCAAAGGGCTGGCACAGGATGAATCGATCAGGCTGCCGCTATTCATCCGCTACCCGAAGTGGTTTGCACCCGGCGCTGTAATCAGCAATGAAGAAGCGGCCAATTTTGATATTGCGCCCACCATGCTGGAGCTGGCAGGCATTCCTGATACGTTTGGCATGGATGGCGTTTCATTGCACAAATTGTATACACATGATGTTTCCCGTAAAGAATTCTTTTATGAATTCGGAGGCACCGGCACCGTGGTTCCACCACTCCGTTCTGTACGCACGCTGCAATACAAGTACAACTACTACTATTGCAACAGCACGACGGAAGAATTTTTTGACCTGGTGAATGATCCTGATGAAAATGAAAACCTCATCAGTAATCCTGCCTACAGTGTCTTGATACAATCCTACCGGGAAAAGCTCGATAGCCTGCGAACCGCTTACGGTGATTATGAACCGGTGAAGATTCCGTGTTCATTGTCTCATCCTACAATCGTAAAAACCACTGCCGTTGTGGCACCACCTGATGAAGCAATGCAATTTTCCATTTCACCGAATCCTGCCGCCGATAATTTCAAAATACAATATACCGGCGCTGCCATCCGCCAAGGCGAGATCATGGTGATGGATGTACTGGGGAAAATTGTTTTCAGCAAGACGGTAAGCGGGTGGGATATTCCGGCCGATATCCGCTGCAGGACATGGCCGGCCGGCATTTACCAGGTGAAGCTTATCGCTGATGGCCAATCCATGTCGGCACGCATTACAGTAGTGCATTGAGCGTAACCTTACAGCCATCTAAAACAAAGCCGCCATTCCAAGAAATGAAATGGCGGCTGCAGTTTGGTTACCACTTAGCGGTGGAAATATGCAGATGTTCTATCAGCGCTCTATTATAAACTTCTTGTGGGTGATTTCATTTCCATTTCTTATTTGCAGGAAGTAGATGCCACTATTCAATCCATTAAGATCAAAGTGAAAAGTGTTTTCACCAACAAATGCTTCCATGGATTGTGTGAACATAATTTTACCGGACACATCAAACACATAAAAATCAACCGGCGAATTTACAGGACTGCTGTAGTACACCGTGATATCACCGTTGGCAGGATTCGGATAGATATTCGCTGATGCTGTAAGCACCGCTTGCTCCTCCGAAATTTTATATGGCGTGCTGCTGAGCGAAGCAAGGAAAGTATAACACTGCGACGCACTGAATCCTGTGCTATGGCTGTAAATTTTTACTTTGTAAGTGCCCACCACACTGGTATTATAGGTAATGATTTCATTGGTGGTGCCGGAATACTTTGATGATAAAATTTTTGTGCCGCTGGTATTCAGCAGATCAATATCATAATCTGCCGGCAACGTGGTGAGCGTTACTTTAATATTCGGTTGTGATACGGTATTATTGAAACTGAAGAAATCCTTGTCACTGGAAACATTGATCATGCCGTAAGTGGCGGTGTTTGCAGCGACCGCCTTAGCTGTATTTTTTGTCTCATTTGGTTCGTAATTGTCAACACATGCTCCCATAGAAGTGATAAATGTGGAGGATGATGAATAGGAGCTCGAACCTGCTGTGCAAACACTCTGCACCTGGAATTCATACTGTGTTCCCTGCGTGAGGCCGCTGATTGCTTTTGAGGTGGTGGTTGACGTGGCAGCTATCCAGGTAGAAGTGCCTGTAGGACGGTATTGAATATTGTAACTGTTGGCACCGGATGCGGTTGACCAGTTTAAGGTTGCTGATGTGGTGGTGATAGAAGATGCTGTGAGACCGGTTGGCACAACACAAGGGCCGGTGCATCCGGAAGTAAGGCAGGAAGCGGCATCAACAGCCCCTTGTATGGCAGCGGCAGGCAATGGCCCGAACCCTTTATTGAAATTTATTCCATAAGAAGTGAGATGGCAATAACTCATAATTGTTCCGCCTCCAACAGGAGCAGGTCCGGGGGAGCAACCTCCTTCTGTTGTATAACAATTGTCGATAGCACCGCCGGGCCATGAACAGTTGTGCGTATGATAGGATCCCATCAGGTGGCCCAGCTCATGCGTGCAAACCATGATCGTCCAGGAATAGGTGGGCACCGTGTTGTAGCCAAAATCCACATCCGAATAACAGTATTTGTTGGTGGATGAACACATACCATTGATAGTAGATGCCACGCCTCCCAATCCTCCCGGATCAATCCCAACCAATTGCCCGAGGTCCCCGTTAAAAGTTGGGCGGTTCGATTTAAACTTGCTCAATTGAGAAGAGGATGTGGTGCCATTATAAGGATCACCGGTTGTCCAGATATAAATTTGCGAGATGGAGGCAGTAACTGCATCATTGCTGTAAAGTGTTGCCACATTATTATGCACAGCGGTCATCCAGTTAGTGGCCGTGGTGGTGGAGCTGCCGTTATTGATGTACAGGTTATTATCCATTTCATAGTAAATCCTGACACAGTTTGTAGTACGCAACGTTGCGCCATTGGCTGCATATTGCTGGAGCAATGGAGCATAGGAAGGATCATCAACGGTGGCGCAGGCGGATTCCTTTGCCGGCAGATGTTTATCGGAATAAATCACATAGTCGTAATTTTTTGCAGAGGCATCCTGGCTTTTCCCGATATTGATATTGTCGTATTGTTCGGTTGAAACGACGCCCATCATCTCACCGTCGAAGAAACTCAGTGCTGCCAGTGAGTTCTCGTCCCCTTTCACAATGCCACGGTAATAGATACCGGGTGTGTATGAAATGGCTTCACCGTTCGACTGGTCGGTTACTACCGTGAAATCATCGGTGAGGATATTCACCTTGTATAACTCCAGCGTGATGTTCCTGTCATCATACGGAAAACTGAATGTGATGAATTCATCATTGGCAGCTTTCATAGTGGCAAGCGCATTCATGTCGAGTGTTACGGCAAGTGCTTTCCTGATGTCAGGCTGCAAAACCGCAGAACGTGCTGCGTTAATGCTGAACAGTGATACCGGCTTAATGGCAAGCCCGCTGTTTTTCAGGTTGCTTACCTGTTGTGCAATTGGTCGTGCCGGAATGCCCTGCGCAACGATGGTGTGGCTGAAGATGAACTGCAGGCATAAGGCAGTCATCATGATCATTAGTACTGGTTTGCTTCTCATGGTTTTTTGAATTTAAGGGGATTACAGGAAAGTACTGTTATAAAGAAATGGGGCGTGCAGAACGGTGGCAATGAGGTGCAAAGAAATTTCAATTTTCTGTAAATGCCAAAAAACATTCCCTTGCCGGGAAACCCGCTATCGGTTATAAATTGATGGGCACGTTGCAGCATCTGCCTGGAGCAGACCCGGCTGCCATGGCTGGCAAAGAACTGAATCCCGCTGAATTCAACCAAGAGAAGAGCAAGGAAACCTGAGCATTGCATGATTCTGAATGAATCAGCCTATGAGACTGGTAAGAATTTGCAGCAAGAGCTTTGGCCGAATATGGCTATCCTTCCTGCATCATATTTTTCTCCACGATACGCAGCTTGGCATACCGCAGCATGATCTTCTTCTGCCCCACATCATTCCCAAAAAAGATGGTGGCCATTTTATCTTTGACATTGCCTTCCATCTGCAGCACCTTACCGATTCCAAACCGCTGATGTTCCACCTCCATGCCTACCTGTATCTTGCTGATGTCGGCCGCCACAAATTCGCCGGCTGGCTTGTGCACATATTGCGGTGCCCTGATGACAGGCACGGTGGCTTTGCTGAATTTTTCTTCCTGCGAAGAGGCCGGCATGTCGCGGTGCTGGAAATGCTTTTCAATTAAGCGGTGGTCAATTTCATCAATAAAACGGCTGGCTTCGGAATATGTAAGATTTCCATACCGGTACCTTGATGTTGCATAGGTCAGTGTCAGCTTATGTTCGGCACGGGTGATGGCTACATAAAACAACCGCCGTTCTTCTTCCAGCTCATCGCGGCTGCCCATTGCCATCTGATTGGGAAAAAGGTTTTCTTCCAGGCCCACCACATACACACAGGCAAATTCAAGTCCTTTGGCCGAATGAATCGTCATCAGCTTCACACGGTCTTCATCGCCGTTGTCCTTATCGGCATCCGTCAGCAGCGTAATTTCCTGCAGGTAAGTACCCAGGCTCCGGTCCATCATTTTTTCATTCAGTAATTCGCCATCCACCGTTACCCATTCCTGTTCAACAGGATCTTTTCCATCATCAAAAGGCGTGCGTTCGGTAAATTCCTTAATACCGTTCAGTAATCCCTGCATGTTTTCATAACGGCTCAGCCCTTCAATCGTTTTGTCGTTATACAATTCATTCAGCAATCCCGAGGATTTGGCAATGTGCGAGGCCAGGTCGAAAGCATTATGCGTCTTCAGCATAATGGAAAAGCTTTTGATCTTCGTCACAAACTCATTGATGGCATGCGCGGCCCTGTTGCCTGGCATCAGTTCATTATACTTTTCCAGCACTTCCCATAAGCGAAGGCCTTTCTCGCTGGCTGTCAGCAGGCATTTTTCAATCGTGGTCTGCCCTATGCCGCGCGCGGGATAATTGACAATACGTTTCAGCGATTCCTCATCATAGTGATTGACGGTTAAACGCAGGTAAGCAAGGAGGTCCTTAATTTCTTTGCGCTGATAAAAAGAAATGCCGCCATACACCACGTAGGGAATATTAAGGCGGCGCAATGCTTCTTCAAAAGCACGCGACTGCGCATGGGTGCGATAGAGGATGACAAAATCTTTATTCATCCGCTGGAAGCGCATTTTTTCTTCGAAGATGCTGTCCACCACCATCCTGCCTTCATCATTATCGCTGCCCGCTTTCAGCAGTTTTATCTTTTCTCCCACATGATTATCCGTCCAGATCTGCTTGGTAAGCTGCATGGTATTGTTTCCGATAACCTTATTGGCCGCATGTACGATGTGCTTGGTGGAGCGGTAATTCTGTTCGAGCTTAAACACCTGCAACTCGGGGTAATCCTTTTCAAAATTGAGAATGTTGGCGATAGTGGCCCCTCGAAAAGAATAGATGCTTTGTGCATCATCACCCACCACGCAAATGTTCTGGTGCACATCGCCGAGCTTTTTTACAATGGCATACTGGGCGCCATTGGTATCCTGGAACTCATCAATCATGATATAGCGGAAACGCTGCTGGTATTTATGCAATGCATCGGGAAATTTGTCGAGCAGGTAATACATCTTATACAGCAGATCATCGAAATCCATTGCGCCCGCCATGAAACACCGTTTCGCATATAACTCATACAATATTCCGATTTTAGGCCGGCCGGCCGCTGCATCATCGGCCATCACGTTTACATCATCCTGGTATGCGTGCGGACTGATCAGGTTGTTTTTAGCTGCGGAAATCCTGTTCAGAACGATGTTGGGTTTATACAGTGAGTCCGGCAGACCTTGCTCTTTAATGATGGTCTTCAGTAATCCTTTGGAATCATCTGTATCATATATTGTGAAGTTGGAAGGATAACCAAGCCGCTCTGCTTCATAGCGCAATATGCGGGCAAATACGGAGTGAAACGTTCCGATATAGAGATTGCGTGCTTCGTTGCCCATGATAGTTGCAATACGCTCACGCATTGCCGCTGCCGCCTTATTGGTGAAGGTAAGCGCCAGTATGCGGAAGGCATCCACTTTCATCTCCAGCAGGTAAGCAATACGATAGGTAAGCACCCGTGTTTTGCCGGAACCCGGGCCGGCCACAATCATTACAGGGCCTTCGGTAGCCATAACAGCCTGCCGCTGTATATCATTCAGTTGATCAAGATAACTCATCGCTTCAAAATTAGGATATGAGGGAGAATAGTTACCGGTTAATTTTCAACAAAAAGCGAGATGGGTAATGGGAATGGAAAGGTTGTTAACTTCAATATCGAAATACATCGCACATCATAAATTTACAGTCGCGCCACCTTGTGCGGTGATCTGCGGTAAACAGATCAACCTCTTTATTTTATTGTTCCATCCGGTCTATAGCAGCCAGCAGGGCTTTAACCGTTTCATTGCTAAGTAATTTGTCCATCGACAACGCATCCATATTTTTTTGCAGTTGCTTTCTTGCCTTGAACAGGTAGGGCAGGCCCAGTCGCTCTTGCTCATGCGGTGGCAGCTGCGAGATTTTTTTTAAGAGCCGGATGAAGTTGCGATTGAGTGTATTGACATAGGTTTCCGTCACATCCGTGCCGCCATCGACGATCCATCGCCGGATGGAGTTTAAATAGTTAGGCAGTGAAATATAAAAACTTCCGAAGCCGATATATTTCTCCAATGTGATAACCCGGTGCGCAAAGTTTCCCGGCATGAACAACGTCCTGTTTTCAGATACAATAAACCAGTGCGCACTTTTCAGCGATAAAAATTTATCCATGGTGAAATGCGCCTCATCTTCCACTACATCAAAGGAACAATCTTCCAGACCAGCCTGCTGCCCTTCCATCCTGTCCCAGGCAAACCACAATTTTTTGCCGGTAAAGCAATGATTGCTTCCGTCGCCGTCGTCAGTATGCGAATCGCTGAAAATGCCCCTTGAGCTGATCACCATCGTCAGCATCTCAAGGAAAGACAATTCAGCGGTAAACCTTGGTAAGATGTTGAAATAGCTGACGGCATCAGCGTCAATGTGTTTGAATAACCGTGTCCCCCTGAAATGCAGATCTGTGACGCCAAAACGCGACCGCCCTCTCGTCCAGCGATCCACTGCATCCCGCACGGTTACCTTCAACTCCGTATGTTTTGTTCCCGTCCTGATTTTAATACGTTCCTTTTGCGGAATACCCTTGCGTAACAGCTGCAGCAAGTAAGCTGTCTTATCCTCACCCAGTGGTATTTTGAGGGCAACCGGATAATCATGAAAGACGATTGTTTTGCCTTCCATCATGCTCCTGTACAGCATATCCCGTGAATATTTACGGGGCGCAAGGTATTTTTCAGAAAGTTGATTGATATCAGCCGGTGTAAATTTCAGCGAAGGGTCAAACTGCAATGCTTCATAAATCGCATTAATGGGTGTCATGTAGTGCAGCTTGGATTTTCAGTTGATGCGACAGCAGAGATAAAGAAGATGCAATGAAGGATACTGTCAAATATAGTAGAATAATTAATTTTTAATTCCTTCAATCAACATTTTGCATTTGCGGGAAAGCATGCATCGCACCTGCATAAGTCGATCCTGCTACGCAGGCAAGGCCTCCTGCAAAATCAGGAAGAGCAGTGTAAACGCAAAAAAAAGCCGGGTGATGTTTCCGCCACCCGGCAAAATAATTTCTATCAGCGCCTGCTTCTATTTCACCAGTAATTGGGCATGCGCTGCTGCAAGCCTTGCAACTGGCACACGGGGACCGGAACAGGAAACATAGTTCAACCCTATCTCATGGCAAAACATAATGGAAGACGGTTCGCCACCGTGTTCACCGCAGATACCCACTTTCAGGTTGCTGTGGTTCCTGCGACCGTCATTCACAGCCATCCGCATCAGTTTACCCATGGCCTTTTTATCAAGCATCTCAAACGGGTTGTCTTTCAAAACTCCGCTGGAAATATAGAAGGGCAGAAATTTATTCTCGGCGTCTTCACGTGAGAAAGAGAATGTTGCCTGGGTAAGGTCATTGGTACCGAATGAAAAGAATTCAGCAACATTTGCCAGCTCATCTGCCTGCAGGCATGCGCGCACTACTTCGATCATCGTGCCATACTTAAACTGCAGTTTGATCTTGTTTGTGTTTTCAACCTTAGCCCTCACTTCTTCAACAAATACTTTCACCTGTTGCAGTTCTTCCGCAGCGCAGACCTGTGGCACCATGATTTCGGGCCTTACATCAATACCTGCCAGCTGGCATTCAGCAGTTGCTTCCAGGATGGCTTGTATCTGCATCTTATAAATTTCCGGAAAGCTCAGTCCCAGCCGTACGCCCCTGTGTCCCAGCATCGGATTCACTTCATGCAGCTCGCGTACCTTTTTTAACATCCGCACTTTCTTTTCAATCGCTTTTTCTATCAGTTCCATGCCGGACGGTGTAAACGGTTCGGCGGCACGGCCGGCTATGGCAAGATCTGCCTCCAGCAGGCGCAGGCTGCTGAATAAGTCAGCCACGCCGCTCACGGTTCCCCGCAGGTTTCGCAGGTGATCCAACTCATCTTTGATCACATCAGCAGTTGGCAGAAATTCATGAATGGGCGGATCGAGCAATCTGACGGTTACAGGTTTTCCCTGCATCACCATGAAGATCTCCCTGAAATCTTTGCGCTGAATATCTTTCAGCCTGTTAAGCGCCGCTTCACGTTCTTCTTTCGTGGAAGCAAGTATCATTTCCACGACAACAGGCAAGCGATCAGCATCATTGAACATCCTCTCCGTGCGGCACAGCCCGATGCCCATGGCACCGAAGGCAAGCGCCTTCTCTGCCGCCGCCGGTGTATCGGCGTTAGCGTAAACCTTCAGCATAGCCATTTCATCCGCCCAGCTCAATAATGTTTTCAGCTCACCGGAAAAAGTTGGTTCTACTGTCGGAATCATGCCTTTGTATACAAGACCGGAACCACCATCAATGGTGATGTAATCCCCTTCGTGCAAAATTTTTTCACCAATCTCCGCCTGCCTTAATTTCACATCCACCTTAATGCCCTCCGCTCCTGCCACACAGGGTTTACCCATTCCCCTGGCTACTACTGCCGCATGCGATGTTTTTCCGCCACGGCTCGTGAGGATACCCTGCGATGCGAAGAAGCCATGAATGTCTTCGGGTTTGGTTTCTTCCCGCACGAGGATCACCTTATCGCCTGCACGGCCGAGCAACTCGGCACGGTCTGCATCAAATACCACATGGCCTGAGGCAGCGCCCGGTGAAGCCGGTAACCCTTGTGCCAGCGGCTCTGCTTTAAAATCCGGATCGAGGCGCGGATGCAGCAACTGTTCCAGCATGTCAGGTTTGATGCGCAGCAATGCCTGCTGCTTGTCGATGAGCCCTTCCTTAACCATTTCAACAGAGGTGCGTACCATTGCGGTGGTATTCATTTTGCCATTGCGGGTTTGCAGGCAAAAGAGGACCCCTTTTTCAATTGTGTATTCGAAATCCTGAATCTCCCGGTAATGGGCTTCCAGCTTATGGCGCAGTTCCTCCAGTTGCTTGTATAATCCGGGCATCTCCACGGCAAGTTGCGCGACGGGTTTGGGAGTGCGGATACCGGCAACAACATCTTCACCCTGGGCATTGGTGAGGTATTCGCCAAACATCACATTTTCACCTGTTCCGGGGTCGCGGGTGAAACCAACGCCGGTGGCACAATCATTTCCCATGTTTCCGAAAACCATCGTTACCACGTTTACCGCGGTGCCATTAGCCATGGCCGGCGTGATCTTAAACTCACGGCGATAATCCACCGCACGTTTTCCCATCCACGAGTTAAAGACAGCCTTGATGGCTATTTCGAGTTGGGAATAAACATCTTCCGGAAATGGTTTGCCTGTATGTTCACGAACCACCGTGAGAAAACGATTGCTGATTTCCTGGAGGTCGACGGTATTTAATCCCACATCCACCAGTACGCCGGCTCTTTTCTTCACCTCTTCAAAATGAACATCAAATTTTTCATCGGGCACACCGAGTGCTACCTTGCCGAAAAGCTGAATAAATCTGCGGTAGGCGTCGTAGCAGAAGCGTTCGTTATTGGTTTGTCTGATCAGCCCCTTTAATGTTTTGGCATTGAGGCCGAGGTTTAATATGGTATCCATCATGCCCGGCATTGACATGGCAGAGCCGGACCGTACGGATACAAGCAATGGATTTTCGGGCTCACCGAACTTTTTACCGGTGGCCTTTTCCAGTTGAATCATGTTTGCGCTCACTTCATCCATCAGGCCATCGGGTAATTTTTGCTCCGGCGCGGCCAGAAATGCGAGGCATGCTTCCGTGGTAACCACAAAACCCGGCGGAACATTGAGGCCGATTTGTGTCATCTCGCAAAGGTTAGCGCCTTTGCCGCCCAGGAGATGTTTATTTTTTCCATCGCCATCTTTAAAGGCGAATACAAATTGCACTGGTTTATCATGAACTTGAACCGCCTTAGCCGGTTCCAACAGGTCAGAAGTTTTCATGGCTGAATGTATTTATGCATTAAATGATGCAAGTTATCCATGGCCAGAAAGCGCAACACATGACATTGGTCAGGTTTAGCGGAGATAAAAATCATGTTTTGAAAACAGGAATCGCAGTCAAGACCATCTCTGCAACCACCGTAGGTAATTCAAAGCGTCATTACATTAAGTTCCTGCAAATAGGCGCAGTGCGCACGTTCCAGCCTGCATTGATTGCAGGAAATGCAGTTGTCGTTTGCCTTAGTTCCGCTTATAATGATGCATGTTACTTCATAATAAAAAATACAGGTTAAATTTGCAATAAACAAAACACGTTATGAAACAGATACGATTGCTGATTATTGTATTATTGGGTGTGGCACTCAGCGGCAGCCTGATGGCGCAGGAAGCCGCTTACTATGGAAAAAAAATAGATGAAAAAGATGCTATGTCTATGGCAAGGCTGGAAAAGGCAATAGAAGGAAAAGACAGCCTCCAGGTAAAAGTGACGGGCACCGTGGTGGAATGTTGCCAGGCCAAGGGCTGCTGGATGACGATTGACAAAGGTGATGGTACCACGATGCGGGTGAAGTTTAAAGATTATGGATTTTTTGTACCCAAAGACAGCGGTGGAAAAACTGCAGTGATGGAAGGAACTGCCATTGTACAGACCGTTTCGGTGGATGAACAACGTCATTATGCCGAAGATGCCGGCAAATCCAAAGCAGAGATAAAAACTATCAAGGAGCCTAGCCGGCAGCTTGTATTCATTGCCGATGGCGTAATACTGAAATAGCGGTAAAGCATTCAAGACCCGTCTGCAGCTACTCAGTGCAAATTGCGGAACAGGTATCATCTCGGTTTGCATGTTAGAACCTAGGCAGAGCTGTTCAGGCTTTATGCGTCATTTTCTTCTATCACCGAAGGCGCGTGAATGGAGGGCTATCGTGTAATCCGGCTTTATACCGGTTCACCATACAGATCAAAGGCTTCTGCATGGCTGATGCGGATGGTCGCAAAATCACCGATGCGCAGGTAGTGTTTACTCGCATCAACAAGTACTTCATTATCCACTTCCGGAGAATCATATTCTGTTCTGCCGATAAAATAATTCCCTTCCTTCCGGTCAATTAACACGCGAAAGGTTTTGCCTTTCTTTTCCTGGTTGAGGGCCAGTGATATTTCTTCCTGCACGCTCATCACACGTGCCGCACGCAATTGTTTTTCCTCATCGGGTACATCATCCATCATTGCATAGCCGGAAGTACCTTCTTCCGGGGAATACGTGAAGACGCCTACACGTTCAAACTTCATCTCTTTAATAAATTCGATCAGTTCAACAACATCTTCCTCCGTCTCACCGGGAAAACCTACCAGCATGGTTGTGCGCAATGCAATGCCGGGCACTTTTTGCCGGATGGTGGCAATCAGCTCAATTATTTCCTGCTTTGAAATCTGCCTGCGCATAGCGGTCAGCATGATATCGCTGATGTGTTGCAGCGGAATGTCTAAATAGTTGCAGATATTTTCACGTTCGCGTATCACATCAAGTATGTCAACCGGAAATTTCCCGGGATAGGCATAATGCAGGCGAATCCATTCAAGTCCCGGCACATCTGCCAGGGCATGCAACAAAGCAGCGAGCCTTCGTTCCTTGTAGAGATCCAATCCATAGTAGGTGAGTTCCTGGGCGATAAGGATAACTTCCTTTACACCATTCCTGACAAGGCCTTTTGCTTCAGCCACAATTTCTTCCACCGGCCTGGAGATATGTTTGCCACGCATCAGCGGAATGGCGCAAAAGGAACAGGTGCGGTTACACCCTTCAGAAATTTTCAGATAGGCATAATGTGCAGGATTGATCAGCATCCGTTCTCCTATCAGTTCATGCCTGTAGTCGGCGCCGAGCTTATGCAGCAGTGCCGGCAATTCCATAGTGCCGAAATATGCATCCACTTCAGGGATCTCTTCTTCCAGCTCATTCCGGTACCGTTCACTTAAGCACCCGGTGACATACAACTTACGAATACCGCCATCAATTTTTATGGCGGCGTATTCGAGGATAGTATTGATCGATTCTTCTTTGGCACGGTCAATAAATCCGCAGGTATTGATGATTACGATATCGGATGATCCATGCTCCTTCTCATGCGTTACTGCAAAATCATTTGCACGCAACTGCCCCATCATCACCTCGCTGTCTACCATGTTTTTGGAACAGCCCAGTGTAATTACATTGATGGTCGGTTTCTCAATTGATTTTGTGCGCATACCTTTCCCTACGGAATATCATGATGAAGAATGTTAATGTACTATCGTTAATCCTTCCCGGCAAACAATGAGTCAACAAAAGCATCGCGGTCGAATACCTGCAACTGATTGATTTTTTCTCCCACGCCAATATACTTTACTGGAATTTTGAACTGATCGGCAATGCCAATCACCACGCCGCCTTTGGCAGTGCCGTCCAGCTTGGTGAGGGCGATGGCTGTCACTTCCGTTACCGCCGTAAATTGCTTTGCCTGCTCAATGGCATTCTGTCCGGTAGAGGCATCAAGTACCAGCAGCACTTCATGCGGCGCGTCTGGCATTACCTTCTGCATCACACGCTTGATCTTGCCCAACTCATTCATGAGATTTATTTTATTGTGCAGCCGGCCGGCCGTATCAATAATGATCACATCTGCGCCGCGGCTCACGCCGGACTGCAGTGTATCGAACGCCACAGCAGCCGGATCAGCACCGGTTGGCTGTTTCACGATAGGAACTCCGGCCCGTTCACTCCAGATGGTAAGCTGGTCTACGGCTGCAGCACGAAAGGTATCAGCAGCACCAAGCAAAACGCTTTTCCCCTGTTGTTTGAACTGATGCGCCAGCTTTCCGATGGTGGTGGTCTTCCCAACGCCATTCACGC
This sequence comes from Chitinophagales bacterium, assembly GCA_019694975.1. Classification (NCBI taxonomy): domain Bacteria; kingdom Pseudomonadati; phylum Bacteroidota; class Chitinophagia; order Chitinophagales; species Chitinophagales bacterium. Next base: position 16,561 of record JAIBAY010000013.1, on the reverse strand, counting down.
CCACCACCATCATTACATAAGGATGGATAGCGGAAGGAATTTCAAAATCTCCAGAGGATGCGTCTGCGGATTCTGATAAAAGCTGCACTATCACTTCTTTCAGAATACGGGTGAGGTCATTTGTGTTCAGGTATTTATCACGGGCAACCCTTTCTTCAAGGCGTTTGATAATCTTCACGGTTGTTTCCACTCCCACATCAGAAGCAATCAGCGCCTCTTCCACATCATCCAGCGCAGCATCATCAATGGTCGACTTGCCGGCCACTGCCTTTGCCATTTTCGTGAAGAAACTTTCCTTTGTTTTTTCCAGCCCTTTGTCAAGATCTTCCTTCTTCTCCTTGCTAAAAAACTTAAACAGTGCCATGAGATTAATTTTATTGAACGGTAGAGGCTTGTACTACTTTCTTATCTCAAACAAAAAAAGCCCCTCCCGAATGAGAGAAGCTTTCCGTTGTGCATTACAGAAGGGATTATTGACCGTTGGCCAGGAACTCCTTCACTTTGTCTTTATGGATCATTTTCTCTTTAAAAACATAAGCGCCTGTTTTATCGGAGCGTTCAGAAACGATCACACGAACAAAGGCTTTGGATGCTGCTGATTGCGCGGCATCTTTTACCACTTTTGCGTTTTTGGATACTTTACCTGCATCTTTTGCCATGACTGTGTTTATTTAATTTCTTTATGAACGGTATACTTCTTCAGAATGGGATTATATTTCTTCAATTCAATACGGTTCGGTGTATTTTTTTTGTTTTTGGTGGTGATGTAACGGGATGTTCCCGCCATGCCGCTGGTCTTATGCTCTGTGCATTCGAGAATTACCTGCACCCTGCTTTCTTTCTTTGCCATTGTTGCTTGTTATGCTTGATTCTTTAAAATAATTGATTCCTGTTGTTGAATGCTGCAAATAATTCCGATGCTTTTATACAGCAACACCCTTTTCTTTCATCTCTTTCAACACAGCCGAAATCCCTTTTTTGTTAATCGTGCGAATAGCACTTGTAGAGATCTTAAGCTCAATCCAGCGGTTTTCTTCCGGTATGAAAAACCGTTTCTTCTGCAGATTCGGCATGAAACGGCGGTTTGATTTGATGTTGGAATGCGACACTTTATGGCCGCTCATCGATTTCTTTCCGGTTACTTCACAAACTTTCGACATGTTGATAAGTTTAAAAATGGACGGCAAAGATAGCACAACTTTCCTTTTCTGCAAACAGTACCGGAAGACGAAGCAGAAGGGTGCTCCGGTGTTTGCTGCCCTGCTGTTAATAGCGTCTGTTAAAAGGTGGCTGTGGAATTGAAATACATGCCGGGACAAGGCCTGATTCACTGCAATTCATGCTTCAACTCCTGAACCTTTTGCATATTCAGTTTCAGGATGGCGGGCGACAAAAAGGCCGTAAGAATAACAATCAGAACCGTCATAGATCCGCCAAAAATCACGGATGGAACGAGGCCAAGCAGTTTTGCTGCTACACCCGACTCAAAAGCGCCGATCTCATTCGATGAACCAACAAACACATTATTTACTGCTGAAACACGGCCCCGCATATGGTCCGGTGTCATCAGTTGCAGAATAGTTCCGCGGATGATCACGCTCACGTTATCAAACGCGCCGGTGAGCATCAGCAGGAAGAGGGAGACATAAAAGTCCGTAGACAGCGCAAAGCAAATAGTCGCCACGCCAAATCCGGCAACAGCCGTCAGCAGGTTTATGCCGGCTTTCTTCATAGGAGGACGATGTGCAATAAATAATCCGGTAAGCACAGAACCAACGAACGGAGCCGCCCGCATCACACCCAATCCTTCCGGCCCTACCAGCAACACATCTGCCGCGAATACGGGCAACATGGCTATGGCTCCGCCGAATAGAACGGCAAAAAGATCAAGCGACAACGTACTCAGCACAACCGGATTTTTAAAAACGAACCTGATTCCGGCTGTTAGCCCTTGCATCAGCGGTTCCTTGCCGCCGCTTTCCGGCAAAGGCCTTGATGGGATGAATAACATGAGCAAGACATACAGCAAAAGAAAAACACACAGTGTTCCGTAAGCCCAGCTGATGCCGACAAAACCATAAATTAATCCGCCAATGGCCGGCCCGCTAATAGCAGCAACCTGCCAGGTGTTGGAGATCCAGGTTATGCCATTGGCAAAAAGATTACGGGGTACGATTTGCGCAAAGAAAGCAGTGATGGCCGGCGCAAGAAAACCCCTGCCGATGCCAATCAGAAAAATTATGATATAGACAGGCAGCGTCTGATACCTTTCAAGAAAAGGGCTGCATGGCAACGTGAAGAAAAACAGGCATGCCGAACAAAGCAGCAGCAGCACAGAAAAAACAATGATCAGTTTTTTTCTTGTAACGGTATCAGCAACATGCCCGCCAAACAGCGATGCAGTAATATAAGGTATTGCTTCAGCAAGACCGATCAATCCTAAGGAAAGCGGATCATTGGTAAAAGAATAAACCTGCCAGCCTACAATCACTGCCTGCATCTGCAGCGCCATCGTCAGAAACATGCGGGCAGACAGATACAGCCGGAAATCTTTTATCTGAAACGAAGCATACGGCTGATGTACGGCGGGCATTGCTATCGGCTGAATAGATACACTGTTCAAATGTTCCTGCAGTGGAACAAGCTTTTCACTTCAACGTTCCGGATGCATTGCAATACGGAATGACTAAAAAATAAAAAGCCCCTGAAGCAGCGCTACCGGGGCTTTCAAAGATTCGTGCACGGCTCAGATATGCATCTTCGCTTTCTTTTCCAGGAGTTGTTCCTTGGTTTCCACATGATCCGGATCCGGAACACAGCAATCGACGGGGCATACTGCCGCGCATTGCGGTTCCTCATGAAATCCTTCACATTCAGTACATTTATTGGGAACAATGTAATATACATCGTCGGCAATCGGCGGAAAACGCTGATCAGCATCCACTACAGTGCCATCAAGCAAGGTAACACTTCCCTTCACGGTTGTTCCATCGGCAACAGCCCATTCGGCGCCGCCTTCATAAATCGCATTGTTGGGACACTCCGGTTCGCAAGCTCCGCAGTTAATACATTCCTCTGTGATTCGAATAGCCATAGTTCTTAGTTTTGCAATGGTCAAAATTAAAAAAGAAACCAGTTATTCAAGCAGGTTTGTTTCTTAAAATATTTTACCCAGGCGTTGTTTTGGGATTCGCCACACGACCCAATGCCTGTATAACAGGAAAAAACAAAAATGAATTTAGCACAACGAAAAGAATCACTTATACAGCTCGCCGGCAAGCTTCATCCGGAGTCACCGGCCGTGCAGGATATTGCAGCCAAAGCATATGAGCATAACAGGTGGTTTACTCCTGAAAATATATTCCGCATGCTCACCAACATCAGCGAACAGTTTTTACAGGAGGAAAAACTGGAACAATGGATCTCCGCATATAAGATCAGAGAACACAGGCATCCAAAAACCGTGGGGCTGATCATGGCAGGCAATATTCCGCTGGTAGGGTTTCATGATTTGCTCTGCGTGATGATTTCCGGTCACAAGGCCCTTGTTAAACTTTCTTCAAAAGATAATATCCTGCTGCCATGGTTGCTGGAAAGGCTTTATGAAGCAGATGACTACTGGCGTTCCGCGATGGTGATTAGCGATTTGCTGACAGGAATGGATGCCGCTATAGCCACCGGTTCAAACAATTCGTCTCGCTACTTCAATTACTACCTGTCGAAATACCCGCACATCATCCGCAAAAACCGCGGATCAGTGGCAGTGATTACAGGCCATGAAACAAGCGTCTCCCTGCAGCAACTGGGTATCGATATCTTTTCCTATTTCGGACTCGGATGCAGAAACGTATCCAAGCTGTTGGTACCTGCGGAATATTCATTCGACCGCTTATTCGAATCGCTGGAACCGTTTCGTTCGGTGATTGATCATCATAAATACAAAAACAACTTCGATTACAATTTAACCTTGCTGCTGATGAACCGGCAACCGCATTTCCATAATGATTTTGTTATTCTGCGGGAAGACGCGCGCATTGTTTCTCAGGTAGCCACTTTACATTACGAACGGTATGCGGATGAAGCTGCGCTCCGGGAAAAACTACTGCAGGAGGAAGCAGCGATACAGTGTATTGCGGGAGAAGGTTATGTTGGATTCGGAAAGACACAAGCACCGGAGTTGTGGGACTATGCTGATCATATTGATACACTTCAGTTCCTGAATGAACTTTAAAAAAAGCAACAGCCATTTACACTGCTGCCGGTTCTTCCGCCAGTTCTTTCAGCTTCGCCATCACAAAATCCACTTCCTCTTTCCGGTTGTTTTTTGAAAATGAAAACCGGATAGCCACCCTGTTGATATCGGCATGTATCGCTTCCAGCACATGTGAGTTTTGGTTGCTGCCCGAACTGCAGGCACTGCCGCTCGATGCACAGACACCGGCCATATCCAGGTTGAACAGCAGCAGCTGCGACTTATTATTCAGGGGGAAGGAAGCGTTTAAAACGGTATAGAGACTACTGCCATCCACATCGCCATTAAACAGGATGCCTGGAAAATTGCTCCTGAGCGTATCTTTCATATAATTTCTTATCTCGCTGATGTAGGTGCTCGATTCCTCCAGGTGTTCGTAACCCATTTCCATTGCTTTTGCAAGCCCGACTATGCCATAAACATTTTCGGTGCCTGCCCGCATATTCCTTTCCTGTGCACCACCGTGAATGAATGGTGGGATTTTGATGGAATGGTGGATGTATAGAAATCCGGTGCCTTTAGGGCCGTGAAACTTATGCGCCGCGCCGGCAATAAAATGAACCGGCGTCTTCTCCAGGTCAAATGGAAAATGCGCCACCGTTTGCACCGTATCACAATGAAATATTGCATTATACTTTTTACAGATGGCGCCTGTTTCTTCAATATCCATCATGGTGCCGATCTCATTGTTGGCATGCATGAGCGATACCAGGCATCTTTCGTTAATGGTATGCAGCAGCTCTTCGAGGTGAAGGAGATCGAACCGCCCTTTTTCATCCACTTTTACATAGTGTAACTGCACCAGCCCTTCTTTTGCCAGTGCTTCGGTGGTATGCATCACGCAATGATGTTCAATCGGCGATGTGATGATATGCCTGATTCCATACGCCTGCACACCACACCTGATCGCCATGTTGTTGGATTCTGTTCCGCCGGAAGTAAAAAATATCTCCGATGGTGTCGCATGCAGGCATTTCGCAACGGTCTTTCGTGCCTTTTCGATGGCGGCACGTGTTTCACGTCCGAAGAAATGAATGGCGGAAGGATTGCCGTAATGGGATTCCATAAACGGCAGCATGGCATTGATCACCTCGCGGTCCATCTCTGTGGTGGCGGCATTGTCGAAATAAATTCTCATCTGATTGTAACGGTTATGGTGTGAGTATATTGGGAAGCTATTATCCTACCTTCTTTGTTCCAGCATGGCCCGGATATCATCTATCATCCTTTCTGCCAGCGCATCTGCTTCGTACAACCATTTTGCTTCGGCATAAATTCGAATGATAGGTTCTGTATTGGAACGGCGTAAATGAACCCAGCTGTTGTTTTTGAATTCTATTTTCAACCCGTCCTCGGTATTCAGTTGCTCACGCGCATACTTTCTTTGCATCCGTTTGAAGAGCTTATCGATTTTTACGCCCGGCGTAAGCTGAATCTTGTTCTTCGATATTACATAATCCGGGTAAGAAGCCCTGAGTGCTGATGATTTCTTTCCGGATGTGGCCAGGTGAGAAAGAAAGAGGGCTACGCCTGCCAATGCGTCGCGGCCATAATGCAGCGCAGGGTAAATGATTCCGCCATTCCCCTCTCCGCCGATGACTGCTTTTACCGCTTTCATCTTCTCCACTACGTTCACTTCACCGACCGCCGCCGCGCTGTACCTGCCGCCGGCCATTTCGGTAATGTCGCGCAAAGCCCTGGTGGAAGAGAGATTGGAAACCGTATTTCCCTTTTTATGTTTCAGCACATAATCCGCAACGGCAACGAGTGTGTATTCTTCGCCGAACATGTTGCCATCTTCACTTACCAGTGCCAGGCGATCTACATCAGGATCCACGGCAATGCCAAGATCAGCCTTGCTGCTAATTACTTTACGCGATAAGTCCTTCAGATTTACAGGCAAGGGCTCAGGATTGTGGGCAAAATTTCCCGTAGGCTCACAGTGCATTGTAATGACTTCCTTTACTCCCAGCGCCTTCAGCAATGCCGGTATGGCAATACCACCGCTGCTGTTCACCGCATCCACCACAATGCGGTATTTCCTGGCGCGTATTGCTTTTACGTTTACCCGCTTAAGCGACAATATTTTTTTAATGTGCTTTTCGAGGTAGCTGTTGTCTTGCCGGTAGGTGCCAAGCTGATGGACCGGTGCAAAGCGGAAGCCCGCCGATTCGGCCAGCAGCAGCAGCTTTTTTCCGTCATCAGCGGAAATAAATTCGCCTTTGCTGTTCAGGAGCTTTAGCGCATTCCATTCCACCGTGTTATGACTGGCAGTGATGATGATTCCTCCCGCAGCCTTCTCCTGCACCACTGCCATCTCCACCGTTGGTGTGGTGGACAGTCCAAGGTCAGTCACGTCCAATCCCATAGCATTAAGGGTAGATGCAACCAGGGCCGACACCATTTCGCCCGATGGACGCGCATCGCGCCCGATAACAACCCGCCTGTTTTTTGAACGGCTTTGCAGCAGCATGCTAAAGGCCGCTGTAAATTTTACAATATCAGCAGGCGTAAGGTTATCGCCGGTGCTGCCACCGATCGTTCCCCTGATACCTGAAATGGATTTAATGAGTGTCAAACCTCTTGACTTCCTGCCTGAAGTGAAGGGCTCAGGAAGGGCGCAAAAATAACCAAAATCTACAGTAACAGGACATGGCATTTTATGCAAATGCCACGGAAGAATGCCTGCCATGTTGCTGGTTTGTACAACTGCGGTTCATCCATCCACCGCTAATAATTCTGCCATTTTCAGCAGGGCAGTAAATTCATTTCAACTACCTTTACTACTTAGCAAATACAGCAGATGAAGCATAAAGAATGGTTTGAAACATGGTTCGATTCGCCTTATTATCACGTTCTGTATCAGCACAGGGATGAAGCCGAAGCAGAGCATTTTATGGATAAACTGTTATTGGCTATGCACCTTTCACCCGGAGCAAGGGCACTGGATGTGGCCTGCGGGAAAGGCAGGCATGCCGTGTACCTGGCGGAAAAGGGAATGGAAGTAACGGGTATCGATCTTTCGTGGAAAAATATTGGCCATGCTGTACACTATGAAAGACCGAACCTCTCTTTCTTCCTGCATGATATGCGCAACCCGTTTTACATCAACTATTTCGATGTTGTTTTTAACCTCTTTACCAGCTTTGGTTATTTTGAAACGGAAAAGGAAAATCTGAAAGCCATACACTCCATGAGCATGGCCATGAAAAAAGGCGGCAAACTGGTAATCGATTTTTTTAATGCTGCCAAAATATCGCAGCAGCTGGTACCACATGAGTATATCCAGCGGGAAGGCATCCTCTTCCTGGTAGAAAAAAAAATTCAGGATAACATGGTGCTGAAACGAATCTACTTCCAGGACCTTGGCAGATCTTTCGAATTTGAGGAACGCGTGCAATCGCTCCGCTATGCGGATTTTGAGCGGTTGTTCAGGCAAAACGGTTTGAAGATCACCTCAGTGTATGGCGACTATCAGCTGCATCCGTTTGAAGAACCTCTCTCCGATCGGATGATCATTGTCGCTGAGAAAACCTGATTGCTTTCAACAGCATAAAAACCACCTATTGGATTCTATCCTTCAATTTGACCGGCAGTTTTTTTTCCTGATCAACGGGCAGCTTCAAAACCCGTTTTTTGATTTTATCATGCCCTTTGTACGTGATAAAAATTTCTGGATCCCATTGTATGTTTTACTGGTGTTTTACTTTCTCCGGCGATTCAAAAAAAAGTCATGGGTGCCACTTTTGTCAGCCGCCATTACCGTAGTGCTGACGGACCAGTTGAGCAGCAGTGTGATTAAACCACTTGTTCACCGGCTGCGTCCATGCAATGATCCTTCGATTACTTCTCAGGTGCATCTGTTGGTTGGTTGCGGAAGTGGTTTCAGCTTTGTTTCCTCACATGCTGCCAATCATTTCGGGATTGCCTGTTTCCTTATAGTGCTGCTGCACGACCGCTTTAAGTGGATTACGGCCGCTGCCATTGCCTGGGCAGCCCTTGTGTGTTTCGCACAGGTCTATGTAGGGTTGCACTATCCGTTTGATATACTTGGCGGGGCTTTGATTGGCATTGCAACAGGTACAACCACAGGAATAATTTGTAAAAGAATACTGGGAGGTCATCAGCCACACGCTTTTCAAAAATGAACATCACCGGTTTCATCATACTGATCGCGGCGCCACTGATTGGCGGCAGCGCTGCACTGTTGCTCCGTAAAAACAGCAGGGAGCAATATAAACTGGTATTAAGCTTCAGTGGCGCGTTTTTATTCAGCATCACCCTCATTCACCTGTTTCCCGTTGTATTTGCCAATAATGAATATGCCGGTGCCTATGTGCTTGCCGGATTTTTTATCCAGATCTTCCTGGAGCAACTTACCCATGGCATAGAACACGGCCACTTTCATGAACACCTTGAAAACAACACTTACCTGCTTGCCTTGGTGGTTGGCTTAACAATACATTCGCTGCTGGATGGCATTCCGCTGTCTAATCATCAGATGCTGGATCAGGAACATCACTCCTTACTATATGGCATCGCCATCCATAAGATACCGGAAGGCTTCGCTCTGGCTTCGGTACTCCTGTTTTCCAATTTTAAGAAGATCAGCGTGATGATCTTTGTTGGTTTATTTTCACTCGTGGCACCGGCTGCCGTCTTGCTCTCCAATCAGTTCAGCACCGTTGATGCACATGCCTTTTCAATTGTGGTGGCCATGGCCGTAGGTTCCTTCCTCCATGTCTCCACCACCATACTTTTTGAATCTGAATCCGGGCAACATCTGTTCGGGCGCAAAAAAATTGCCGCAATCCTGCTGGGCGCGGGCATTGCTTTGCTCACCATGTAATCCATTACAACTGATATGTCATTTGAATTCATCGTCGTACAACCGCAGGAGGAAAAGCACATTGCCCTGATCCGCCTCAACAGGCCTAAAGAACTGAATGCTTTGAACAGAAAGCTGATGACCGAACTGAAAGAAGCTCTGCAGCAGCTGGATGAAGATGACGATGTTCGTGTCATCATCATCACCGGCAATGAGCGTGCCTTTGCCGCCGGTGCCGACATCAAAGAGATGGCCACTGCTTCTGCCATAGAACTTTTCAAACTTGACCAGTTCAGTACCTGGGAGCAGGTGAAGAAAACAAGAAAGCCGCTTATTGCCGCAGTTTCCGGTTTCGCGCTGGGCGGTGGCTGTGAACTGATGATGCACTGTGACATGATTGTTGCCAGCGAAACCACCATGATCGGACAACCGGAAATAAAACTCGGTGTGATGCCGGGCGCCGGTGGCACACAAAGACTTACGAGGGTTGCCGGCAAGGCGCTGGCCATGGAACTTATACTCACGGGCCGTTCGCTGACGGCAGATGAAGCGCTGCGCGCCGGATTGATCAATAAGGTGGTGCCTGTTGAATTATTCCTGCAGGAAGCTTTCAAAATGGCAAGGCTGGTGGCCGAACATTCGACCATTGCTTTACAGCTTGCTAAAGATGCCGTGCTGCAGGCATTCAACACCACTTTGGATGAAGGCCTGTTGCTGGAAAGGAAAAATTTCTATCTCTGCTTTGCTTCGGCAGATCAGAAAGAAGGCATGCTTGCCTTCATGGAAAAAAGGAAGCCGGAATTTAAAGACCGTTAATCCCGGCGTGATGCACGATGGCATTCATGACACGGCTACTCCACCCAATCTGCAACAAACACATTCGTATCATGTGTGCCTCCATTATTTCTGTTCGAGCAGAAAACAAGCTTCTTTCCATCAGGCGAGAACATGGCGAAGGCATCAAACATATTTGAATGGGTCACTTTTTCCAACCCGCTTCCATCGAGGTTGATGAGATACAGGTTAAAAGGAAATCCGCGCGGATACTCATAGTTGGATGCGAACAATATTCGCTTGCCATCCGGCGTAAACACCGGCGCCCAGTTGGCACCCGGCATGCTGGTAACCTGATGTACGTTGCTGCCATCAGCATCGGCAGTGAACACTTCCATTTTTGTCGGGGCCACCATGTCTTGCTTCAGCAGGTCTTTATATTCACTGATTTCATCTGCTGTTAATGGCCTTGATGCACGCCATACAATCTTTTTTCCATCCGGTGAAAACCATGCGCCACCATCATAGCCAAGTTCCTTCGTGATACGCTTTACACCGCTTCCGTCCAGGTTCATGGTATACAAATCGAGGTCACCGTCACGGGTGGAAGTAAAGATGATCCTGTCGCCCAATGGTGAAATGGTGGCTTCCGCATCATAAAATTTATTGCTCGTGAGCTGTTTCCTGATCTTACCATCCAACCCTGCAATACAGATCTCAAAAGATTTATACAACGGCCATACGTATTTTTTAATCTTCCCGCGGTCGGGCACCGGCGGACAGGTATCCTGCGTAAAATGTGTAGAAGCATACAACACCAGTGAATCGCCCGGCAAAAAATAGCTGCAGGTAGTTCGGCCCTTCCCACTGCTGATCATGCTGAAATCAAATTTTTGTGTGCTGTCTGCAGGCAGGCTCCCCACAAATATCTGATCGCACATAACCTGCTGATGATCGGTTCGCTGAAACACGATATGCTTGCCATCAAAACTCCAGTATGCTTCCGCATTATCACCGCCAAACGTCAGTTGCCGCACATTTTTCAAATGGCTTTCACCAGGGAACAGTACGGCCTTTGTTGAATCAAATTTTTGCACGGAAGCCGAATCCGCATTACCGGCCGATTGGCCGGCAGGATTACCGCATCCGTTGATCCCTCCAAAAACAGCAGTCAATAAGAGCAGGTACCAGAAATTTTTCATGGGTAGTTTTTTTGAACGGCGCAAAGGTAACGGGTGGAAGCGGAACTAATGTAAATGACAGGCGTCACAGGCTTGTCAAACTTTAGCATGGCAGTGGACCTCGTATGCCATGCAACAGGCCGGATGTTGAATACTGTTTCACCGGAATGTGTCACTGTGTCAGAAGTTGTCTCAAAACAGGCAATCAATGCGGTCATGCCGGATTTATTTCCGCATCTGTCAATGAATTGAAGTGATCCTGAATCATATCCAGGATGACTCCAGTTATTTTGAGATCGCTTCTAATCTCCCTTCCAGGTTCCTGACTTTTTAAGATAACGGATCAGCAAATAACACAGCAGCAATAACAACAGTACAGCAATGAAATACGGCAGGCTTCCTGCAAAGGCATCACTGCCTTCCTGCTGAAAATAATTTTTCATGATCAGTAAAACAGCTCCTGTCAGCCAGATGTAGGTTGAATTGTATTCTTCAATAAAGACCCTTTTCCACTTAAAATCCATTTCGGTGATTGTGGTCAGCAGGCCTTGCATTTTCGGAAACCAGCGGTTGGCGCTCTTACAGTACGCTGTATAGGCCTCCCCGAATTTCCCCATTAGGAAATCTTCTTCCGCCAGCACGATTGACTGGTAAAGAAAAGTAAAGAGCGGGACAAAGATCAGGAGGAAAAGCAGCGAGTTGGCAACCACACCAAGTCCCAGCAAAATCATGATATTGCCAATGTACAATGGGTTACGGCAATGCGCATACAATCCGGAGGTAAATAATCCTTCTGCATAGATACGCCGTTGCCTGCCAGCGCGAATGATGTAAACGAGTCCGATGGTCAGCCCGCGCAAACCTTCTCCCGCCATGGCAATGAGCAGGCCCGTAATACTGGCGGTAACATAGTTATGGAATAGCGGCGGCGATGGGATAAAGAGCATGACGTAGAAAACCGGAAACAAAAAGTTACGGTTGTGAAAAATCAGATTTCCAAACTTTACCATGCCAGGCGCATTCAACAGTGAAAATATCAGATTGCAGTTGCTCAAAGAAAGCTAAAATACACTTGAAAGTAAAGAGCCGGCCTTCTCCAACCGGCTGCATGACTGAAAAATTATTATGGTTCATACAACCAGCTTACCATAAGGATACCGGTGTGCATGCGGTATCCGGCATTTTTCGCATTCCATTTCTTTTTGTTAGTTTTCGTGAAGTTGAAATTACTTTGAAGATCCATCATCATACATCCTTTGCATCGCAGATTGCGGCGCTGCTGCTTTTATTGCTGTGGCTGCCATTTCAGGCGGCTGCGCAAAAACCTTTGAAAGTAAAATATACCAATGGCGGCATTTTTTCATTAGGCGTGCGCGTTCCGTTTGCCTTTGCCGGCAGTCCTGACGGATTGAACGGTTCGCAGGGATTTGGGCTGAGCAGCAGGGTGCAGCTGGGTTATCATTACAACACTGAATTTTACGGCGAATACCTGAAAGGCAGGTACGGCGACAATGCCATTAAAGGCAATGCGCACATCGGCGGTTCCTTCATTCTTTGTACGCAGCATAAACTGCGCAGGGTGCAACCGATATTTTTTGCCGGGCCCGACGCGGACTTTGAACAAGTGCATGAAACAATTGATAAGAGCAATGCTGCCAGCCGCTGGAATTTCGCGGCACATGCGGGAATGGGCATGCACATCAATGTTTCGTGGCGATCCGATATTACCGTGAGTACCTCATATATGATGCACTTCGGTCCGAAGATTGAAACGATAAGCTCAGGAGATCAAACGACATACACTACAGGTGCCAATGGTGTGGATGGTCAATTCATGATCACCATCAGCATGAATTACAAGATGCTCGATCTATGGAAAAAAATTCAGTGGTAATTGTGCTATGGCTGCTTTTTTTGCCATTGTGCATTGCTGCACAAGGGAAGAAGAAGAAGTCCTTTATACAACGCGACATGTTCTCCTGCGGTGTAGGCGGTGCAGGCGGTATATTCGTCAGCCATCCGGTGCAGGATATCTATCTTAATGGCAGCGTGGAATATTTTATGGAGCGCAGAGTATCTGTAAAAATTGATGGTTTCCTGTTTATGCCTGACTATAATTTTGAAGGACAATTGCAGAAAAACAGCAGCATACTCATTGGTGCCGCTTATCACTTTCCATATAAACGATGGGATACATACCTGTCGCTGCAGCCCGGCCTTGCCTTTCCGGGATTATCATCAGGCAATACCGCTATTCCTGTAGAGACCGGCGTGGAACCGATCATTGCCATAAACGGCGGACTCGCATATTACCTTTTCAATAACCTGCATATTTATGGGAGCATAGGCTATGTACATGGCACCTATTTTCCTGAATCACCGGAAAGCTTTCATCTTGATGAGATCAGGGTGGCTGCCGGTGTAGGCTTCAATGTCTTCTTTAACCGATATGCCCCGTATGAAAGGAGAAGAATCCGGTTTTGAACAGCATCAGGTGTTACTCATTCCATGCGATCTATGCAGTAATAAGATAAGTCCGGTAGTTAATGTTTCAGCCTTAAATGCTGACAAGCAGGGTAAGCAAATATTGCATTGCTGCACCAATCACAGCGTAGATGAATTTTAGCATGTCATCAATAATAAGGTTACAATACACTAATTTTAACTTCGTTAAAAAAAACATTATGGATGAGCTGATTAAAAAAGTAACCACTGCCGCCGGCATCACCGAAGAGCAGGCCCGGAAATCCATTGAAACGGTTTCTGCTTATGTAAAAGATCGTTTACCTGACACCTTTAAAGACCAGATTGATAACCTGGTGAATGGCGGAACACTGACAGAAGGCATGAAGACGAAAATGAATTCCATGGCCGGTGAATTGCGCGACAAGGCAGAAGTTGTGATGGAGGAGGTACGTGAAAAAACGGAAGGCATCATGGCAGATGTAAAGGAAAAACTGTCTGGCATTTTTACTTCCAAAAAGGACGAAGAGAAATAGGATCGTCGTTCATTGCAGCAAAGGATACCATGCCCTAACGTAATACCATCTTACGGGCGGGCATTCTTTATTATGGAAGTATCAGGAACGGCTGCTTATTAGCGCTTGCCGCACTCCGGTTTAATAACAGGCAGGCAGGATGCCAAAAACAATTATATTTGAACAAACGATAAAATTTAAGCTGATGACGACTTCATACATAGCAAAAATACAGTTAGATCCCGCCGCTGTGCAGACGGTATTTCCAAAAGTAAATCCCAAAATCGGCAAGGTTAAAAAAATGGAGAACCTGAATGGCTTTGTTGAATGCTACAACAACTTTGCTGATTACTTCGGCATTGATGCACCGCTGGAGGTTGCTTATTTTTTTTCACAGGTAGGTCATGAATGCGATCAGTTTAATGCTTTTGAAGAATATGCCAGTGGTGAGAAATATGAAGGCCGCAAAGATCTGGGGAATCTTTATAAAGGTGATGGCGTAAAGTTTAAAGGACATGGCGCTTTGCAAACCACCGGCCGCACCAATCATCATCTCGCCAATGAGGCCTTGCTGAAACTGGATTTCCTGACGCCGGCGGAAGCCGCTTTGTTTAAAGGCGATGGTGCCGTAAAAAACCCCGGGCTGCTGAGCATACCGAAATGGGCGACGCTCTCCGCCATGATATACTGGGCTTCAAAAGACCTGAATCGGCTTTGCCTGCCTCCGGATCAGAATGTAACCATCCGGAGATTTGACAAAGTGAAAAAATGGTACGATTACACCTGCAAGCCCAATGAAGCAATTACCCGCAAAATTAACGGTGGTGTTAACGGCCTGGAGGAACGTATCGCCCTGTTTAAAAAAATGAGCGCCTTGCTGAAGATTTGAATAGTGCCGGGCTATAGCTTGTGCTTCATGTTTTTTATGTAGCATGGAATGCGCAAGTAATCCGCTATTGCAAGCTTCTCTTCGCAATGACGGGAATTGAATAGAACGCTTCTCCTGATGGTGGAGATGCCGGCATGAAACGACCGGCAATCTGCAACGGCCAGTCGCGAATACATCACACAGGTTTACCAAATTGTATGATGGCCATTGTATTTTACCCGCAACCGGTTGAAAGAGCTGTTGATTGATGAATCCGTGAAAACCGGGATGGTTGCTACTGAAAAACAACTTCGATTGCTGATGAAGAGAATTGTAACATGCAGTGACGGCACCTGGAACAGGCCCAATGCCACGGTGAAGGGAAAAAAGATACGTACCAATGTGCAGAAGCTCTTTGACTATGTGTTGCAACGTGATGATAACGGTGTAGCTCAGCTTCGATACTATGATGCAGGGATTGGCGCGGAAGGGAATTTTTTTGCCCGGTCTATCAGCGGAGCAACAGGCAAAGGCATTGACACGAATATCCAGGACGTGTACAAATTTATCTGCTGGAACTATGAAGCGGGCGATGAGATTTTTGTGTTTGGATTCAGCAGGGGAGCCTATACGGCACGCAGCCTGGCAGGACTGATCCGCAAGGCAGGCATCATCCGCAAAAACGACCTTGATCTAATTGCCGATGCATATGCTTTATACCGTAATCATGCAGTGGGGCCTGATGACCCTGCTGCCGTGAAGTTTAAGACATCCAACAGCTTTCTTCCCATGCCACATATCAAGTTTATCGGCGTATGGGATACGGTAGGTTCATTGGGATTGCCGCTCCGCTGGTTTCAGATGCGCAACCTGAGGAAGTTTCAGTTTCATGATACTACGCTCAGCAGTACGGTTGACTATGCCTACCAGGCGCTGGCACTGGATGAACGGCGCAGCACTTTTAAACCCACCTTGTGGCAACAAAGCGCCAAAGTAAAAGAGTTGAACATTCAGCAAGTGCTGGAGCAACGCTGGTTTGCCGGTGTACATTCCAATGTGGGCGGCGGCTATGCAGATGAAGGCCTTTCAGATATTACTTTGGACTGGATGATACAGAAAGCAAAAGCTGCAGGACTTTATTTTGATGAGGAACTGATCAGCAGGGATGTAAAACCGGATCCGCAGGGACAGCTTTATAATTCCAACAAAGGATTGTTTTCATTATTTCCCGGATATGTAAGACCCGTGGAGACAGAAACGATGATTGATCCGTCGGTGGAAGAAAGAAAAAGGAAAGTGAAGAACTATCAACCGGAAAACCTGCCGGTTTCCTTTACCTGAATAGGTTGCGGCCTTTTCACAAACAATTACATGCAGCATATCATTTCCATATCCGGCAACATTACTTCCTGCCGGAAAATTGAATGCATACACCGGCAATAACAATGGATTGCCTTGAATCTGGCAGCCTGCTCCATAGTTTCTCACACATAGCATGTATTGCAAAACAACATTGTTTTTGACTCCGAAAGCAGAACCGATTAGATTTGTTTAACCCGGATTTTGCAGTAGGAATTAAGTTTTAAGAGATAACGGCATTCCCACATCACGGACTAATTTCAGTAATCCCTCCATCCAGGGTCGTTTTTCGATTCTAACGGCAAGTTTGAGAATGCGTTT
>JAIBAY010000012.1 GCA_019694975.1 Chitinophagales bacterium | reverse complement strand
ATAAGGCATGGCGTCGCATTGATTCATCATGGTGTTGACCTGGTCCGTTATGACCTCATCTCTCTTACGATTGCATCGGTATCAAGAGAGTGATTTCAATTCTCTTGCCATCGCAACAGAAGCATCATGAAAAAAAACTTCAACTACCGGTAAGTCATCCCGAACTTGTTTCGGGATCTGATGAAGTTCCAAAGATGCCGAAACAAGTTCGGCATGACTTCTTTGTAGTCCGGCACGGCTTCCCAGTAGTTCGGCACGGTTTCCTTGTAGTTTGTTATGACTCCGTTGTAGTTTGCTATGACTTCGTTGCAGTTCGTCTTGATATCAGATTGATAAGGCATGGCGTCGCATTGATTCATCATGGTGTTGACCTGGTCCGTTATGACCTCATCTCTCTTACGATTGCATCGATATCAAGAGAATGATTTCAATTCTCTTGCCATCGCAACAGAAGCATCAGGGAAAAAAACTTCAACTACCGGTAAGTCATCCCGAACTTGTTTCGGGATCTGATGAAGTTCCAAAGATGCCGAAACAAGTTCGGCATGACTTCTTTGTAGTCCGGCACGGCTTCCCAGTAGTTCGGCACGGTTTCCTTGTAGTTTGTTATGACTTCCTTGTAGTTTGTTATGACTTCGTTGCAGTTCGTCATGATGTCAGATTGATAAGGCATGGCGTCGCATTGATTCATCATGGTGTTGACCTGGTCTGTTATGACCTCATCTCTCTTACGATTGCATCGGTATCAACAGAATGATTTCAATTCTTTTGCCATCGCAACGGAAGCATCAGGAAAAAAAACTTCAACTACCGGTAAGTCATCCCGAACTTGTTTCGGGATCTGATGAAGTTCCAAAGATGCCGAAACAAGTTCGGCATGACTTATTTGTAGTCCGGCATGACTTATTTGTAGTCCGGCATGGCTTCCCATTAGTCCGGCATGGCTTGTTAGTAGTTCGGCACGGTTTCCTTGTAGTTTGTTATGACTCCGTTGTAGTTTGCTATGACTTCGTTGCAGTTCGTCTTGATATCAGATTGATAAGGCATGGCGTCGCATTGATTCATCATGGTGTTGACCTGGTCCGTTATGACCTCATCTCTCTTACGATTGCATCGGTATCAAGAGAATGATTTCAATTCTTTTGCCATCGCAACCGAAGCATCAGGAAAAAAAACTTCAACTACCGGTAAGTCATCCCGAACTTGTTTCGGGATCTGATGAAGTTCCAAAGATGCCGAAACAAGTTCGGCATGACTTATTTGTAGTTCGGCATAGCTTCCCATTAGTCCGGCATGACTTATTAGTAGTTCGGTACGGTTTCCTTGTAGTTTGTTATGACTTCGTTGTAGTTTGCTATGACTTCGTTGCAGTTCGTCATGATGTCAGATTGATAAGGCATGGCGTCGCATTGATTCATCATGGTGTTGACCTGGTCCGTTATGACCTCATCTCTCTTACGATTGCATCGGTATCAAGAGAGTGATTTCAATTCTCTTGCCATCGCAACAGAAGCATCAGAAAAAGAACTTCAACTACCGGTAAGTCATCCCGAACTTGTTTCGGGATCTGATGAAGTTCCAAAGATGCCGAAACAAGTTCGGCATGACTTATTTGTTGTTCGGCATAGCTTCCCAGTAGTCCGGCATGACTTATTTGTTGTTCGGCATAGCTTCCCAGTAGTCCGGCATGGCTTATTTGTATTCCGGCATGACGTCATCGTAGTCAAGCATGACGCCAGTGTAATTATTGCACTACGTCAGCGTAATGACATAACTGTCTGCAGTCTGCAATTTTGCAATTGCTCCTTCCCTTCAGGCATAATGTTCCGTTAATATCTTGTTCATCTTTGCTTAATACCAGCATTACACTCACATAAGCTTAGCATCATTCACTGGTAATATCGCAATCACAATGCGGTAACAAGCCGCGGATACTTTTGCGCGCATAACCAAAAACATTTTCCCATGAAAAAAATCTTAACCATCATTGTATTGCTGTTGGCCGGACTCAGTCAGGCTTTCAGTTCCACCATCACCGTGTCGGGTTACATAAGTTCAAATCAGACATGGACCAGCAACAACACATACCGGCTCAGCGGATTTGTGTATGTAAATAATAATGCCACACTGACTATTCAACCGGGTACGTTAATCCTTGGTGAAAAATCTACCAAGGGAACCCTCATTATTACAAGAGGCGCAAAGCTGATCGCCGACGGATTACCTTGCCAGCCTATTGTATTCACTTCAGAGCAACCTGCCGGATCAAGAAGTTATGGTGATTGGGGCGGCATCATCATCCTTGGAAAAGCTTCCATCAACCAACCCGGCGGTGAAGCCATCATTGAAGGCGGCGTGGATGATGGCGAAGGCAATGCCACTTACGGCGGCGGCCTCACACCTGATGATAATGACAACTCCGGCATCCTCCGTTACGTGCGGATTGAATTTCCGGGCATCGCCTTTCAACCCAACAATGAGATCAACGGATTAACCATGGGCGGCGTCGGTGCAGGCACCACGATTGATTATGTGCAGGTAAGCTTTTCAGGAGATGACTCTTACGAATGGTTTGGCGGCACCGTGAACTGCAAACACCTTGTCGCCATCCGTGCATTGGATGATGACTTTGATACCGACAACGGATTCAGGGGAAAAATTCAATATGGTGTGTCAATACGCGATCCCAATGTGGCCGACATTTCCGGTTCCAATGGATTTGAATCTGACAACGATGCAACCGGAACTACTAATACACCGGGTACGCTGCCTGTTTTTTCCAATATGACTGTGCTGGGTCCATTGGCAACGCTATCTTCCACCTTCAATGCCAACTTCAAACGCGGTGAACATGTGAGAAGAAATTCGTCCTGCTCCGTGTATAATTCACTTATTATGGGATGGCCGGTCGGGTTGCTCATTGACGGTACATCCACGGAAGCCAACGCCACAGCCAACACACTGCAGTTTCAGCATAATTACTTAGCAGGAAACACTACTAATCTTGCGGTAAATGCCGGCAGCACATTTGATATCAACAGCTATTTTACTTCGCAAGGCGGTAATGCCACTTATGTGAACAACAGCAGTATCAACCTGGTGGATCCGTTTAACCTCACGAATCCCAATTTTCTGCCGCAGGCCGGTTCACCCGCTTTGTCTGGTGCAAGCTTCAGCAATACACGGTTGACGGATCCCTTCTTTACATCCGGCAACTATGTTGGCGCTTTTGGCTCGAGCGACTGGACAAAAGTTTGGGCCAACTTCGATCCGCAAAACACCACTTATAGCAGCGGTATCAACCTCGCGCCCACGCTTACATCAGTTATCACGAAGTCAACGTGTCCGGCTACAGGAGCGATTGACCTGACGGTTTCAGGCGGCATTGCACCATTCACCTATGCATGGTCCAACGGCGCCACCACGCAGGATATTTCGGCATTGGATGCTGCAACCTATACTGTAACGGTGAGTGCAGGTTCCTGCTCGAAGAGCGCTTCTTATACGGTCGCCTCCACTAATATTCCCAAGCCGACCAACGTAACCGTAAATAACAAGACAGCCTGTTCCATGCAGCTGAGCTGGAATGCAGTATCAGTGGCATCCGGTTATAAGCTTCGTTACAGGCTGACGGGCGCTACAGACTGGACGAATATTCCAGGTACGATTACCGCACTGAACTATACGTATTCAGGTTTGACGCCCAACACTTCCTATGATGTATCAATTGCCACAGTCTGCCCGGGCGGTGCAAAGAGCAAGTATGTTCAAAAAACAGAAAGCACCACCAATGGTTGCGGACAGCCTGCTTCACCTGCTGCCGGCAGCATAACTTCCACTACGGCCAATATCAGCTGGACAGGCACCTGCAATGCAGTAACCTATAACCTGCAATACCGCAAGACTGGTACCATCACCTGGACTAGTGTTAACACTGCTTCCACCAATGCCACCATCAGCGGTCTGACAGCCAATACTTCTTATGATTACCGGGTGAGAAGTGAATGCGGCGGAGGTAACAACTCTTCCTATACCGCAATCCTCACCTTTACTACAACCTTGCGTCTTGGTATGGAATCAGAAGAACTTGCGGTTAAAGGAATCAATGTTTTCCCCAACCCTGCCAAAGACAATGTGAGTGTTGAAATCACTTCGGCGACTGCTAAGATTGTAAACATCACATTGGTAAACGCTTTAGGCCAGCAGGTTGCGGCCATGGATAACATCACGGTTGATGGTACCATTACCCGCACGATTGATTGCAGGAAACTGAACAGCGGAATTTATTACCTGAATATTTATGACGGAAGTGATGTATTGTCGCACCAAATCGTAATTACCAGGTAAGCCAATAGTAAATTTTGTTGCAAAACAGCGGGATGCCTTTTAAGGTGTCCCGCTGTTTTTATGGTGGTTGGTGAAGATGGCTAATGAATCAAACGGCAATTCAGGTATGCCGGAATCAGCAGTCCGGAACCCTGTAGGATTTATTCATTGAAAAATTGAAAAGGACTATTGTTAAACGACGGGAACAGCTTTCATTTAACCAATGCAATATTGCATCACTTGTAAAATTCCTTTGTTGCGTAGTGGAATTAAATGCATTATTGTTTTGAAATGAAAATACCACTTGAATGGTAAACATAATACTGCAATAGCCGATGGCGGCCTGCCGTCGCGCCTATTCCTGCATCAATAATCTTGGCGATATTATTTAAGAAATATCTTTTTGGTGAGTGTTGCTCCTGCAGCTCTTGCATGCAATAGGTAAAGACCGCCGGGAAACCCGGTCAGTGATACCTTGGTCTGTTTTTCTTTTGATACCGTTTGTCTTACTATGGCACCGGACATGTTCACGATAGTAATAGTAAGGGCATCTGTCGCATCCGGCTGAACACTGATCACTGCTGTATTTTCGTCAATTACAATGCTGTTAGCATTACTTGCAACCGTATTGGGAATACCGCTGATAATAAGATCGGTGTCGCCTGCAAGGATGAAGGAATCAGGAATGGATTGATAGGCATATTCCTTAATCGTAAACTGACTGGCAAAGCTGTCAACATCCATTCTGAGCCAGCCATAATATTTTTGTCCATCCACATCAAGCCGCAGCCCGGCATATTTATCAGTTGCTCCAAGCCAGTTTCCCAATTGAACGGGCGTGCCTGCACCGGACGAATACTGCTGCCCGAATACCCAGAACATGGATCCGTATGCATGCCATTCTGCATCACCACCGATAATCTCACCCTTTTGCATTGCTAGCGGATACACATAGCTGCTCGCTCCGATGGATCCCGCAATTTCATTGTTTACGTTCGATGCAAATCCATCAACCTGGTGATTGACATGAGATCCGGAATCACTTTTCAGCAGGAAAAAAGTATAATCGGTGATGCCGTCGTTGTTCAGGTCAAAGGACAAACCGGTCTGATTCTCACTAAAGGTGGTGTCAGGGATTTGATGATGGATGATTTGAGCATCTGCGAAATGCGTAACAGACAGCAGCGAACCGGCCAGTACAGAATATGATTTCATTTTACTTTGCATTGGCTGTATTTTTTTTTGCATGCGGTGGATTTTGCGCAAATGTTGCGATCCGCTGTTACCGAAAAGTTGTTCACAGATTAAATTTGTATAAACAATGGGATGAAGGCTTTTATGTGGTGCTGGCAGGTTTCGCTGCTGTATGCAATCTGATGTTGTGCTGCTCTTCCGGGGAATATCAATGCCTGATCGTATCATCTTTGCGAAATCATGCAATGCGATTATTATCTGCTGGTTAAGCTTCAACCTGTATTGGTTGCTGAGTATTCATGAAATAAAATAACTCAATGAGTTTATTTTCTAATTTTGTTGTTGCAAGATTCAATGCAAACTATTTGCAAGATTTGTTTTATTGATAACCTGCTATCATGAATAAAGATGCAAGACGGGTAATGAGATTGCCGGTCACATTGCATGGCAGATCCGGTAATTTCCTTACCTACCACAATAGCAAACGCTTCTGGCACAGAGATGCTCCGGTTTATCCGGATTATTACCTGCTCACTTCCCGCCTGCCAGATTTTTTCCTGTTAAATTTTTTCATTCAATATTCATAAACCACAATCACCAACTATGAAAAAGATTCTCTCATTTTTAGCATGCATGATTCTGATCATGAATGCACAGGCCGAATTACCAAGGGTAATTATTTTGGCAACCGGCGGCACTATTGCCGGCGCGGGAGCATCAGCAGACCGGGCCGGTTATACGGCCGGAAAAATCCCGATTGACGATCTCATAGGAACGATACCAAGCGTAAAAAAGATCGCCAATATCTCCGGTGAACAAATAGCATCCGTAGGCAGCCAGGATATGACCATTGATATCTGGAAAAAGCTGGCCGTTCGTATCAATGAAATTTTTAAGAATAATGAAGCAGATGCCATCGTGGTTACACATGGTACCGATACCCAGGAAGAAACTGCATTTTTTCTTGACCTGGTAGTGTCCGGTGATAAGCCGGTGGTGCTGACGGGTTCTATGCGGCCTGCCACTGCCATCAGCGCAGATGGCCCCAAAAACCTGTATGACGCCATCACGGTTGCCATTGACCCAAAGAGCAAAGGCAGGGGTGTTTTGGTGAGTTTTAATGAAAGCATCTTTGATGCAAGAGAGGTGATGAAACTGAGCACTACCAAAACAAATGCCTTTGGCTCACCGAATACGGGCGCCATTGGACAGGCTTATGACGGTAAGGTTGAATATTATTCGTCGTCAGATAGAGAGGTGAAAACCCCTTTCACCGTGACAGCGGATACTAAATTACCCCGTGTGGATATAGTATACATGTATGCAGATGCACCATCTGACCAGATTGATATGCTCATTGCCAAAAAAGTGGATGGTATCGTAATAGCCGGCGTGGGAAATGGCAACTTCAATAAAGCATATATGGATGCCGTAAAGCGTGCTGTTGCTGCCGGCATCATTGTTTGCCGTGCCAGCCGCACACCATCCGGCAGAGTAGTGTTGCATGATGAAATCAATGATGATGAGTTGGGTACTATTGTTTCTGATGACCTGACGCCACAGAAAGCAAGAATTCTTTTGATGCTCGGCCTTACAAAGACAAAGGATAAAAAGCAACTGCAGAGCTATTTCTTTAAGTACTAAAGCATAATTCATCAAATGCTTTACGTTGTAAGCCGCACTCTATGGTCTCGCCGGCGGGTTACCTTATGAAGCTTACCGGCTGAGGCTATGACGGACGATGATGATCACAGACTACACTTTCGCTTGCCTTTGCATACGGATGTAATAAATATTTGAACAATAAAAATTATCAACCATGAAAAACCTTAATGCAGCTGTGTGGGTACTCCTGTTACTCGGCTCACAGAGCATCATTGCACAAACAAGAACAGAACATGACTTGCTCGGTGATAAACAGATTCCGGCAAATGCCTATTATGGTATCCAAACCGCCCGTGCGCTTGAAAACTTCCAGATGAGCGGAGTGTCAACCAATTTCTATCCCGATTATGTAAGAGCGTTTGCCATGGTGAAACTTGCTGCGGCGCGTGCCAACAATCAGGTAGAAGGCAGATTATCCAAGGAAAAGCTGTCGGCCATCGAGCTGGCATGCCAGGCAGTAATTGATGGAAAATACCATGATCAATTCCTGGTAGACCTGTACCAGGGCGGAGCGGGAACCTCTGCCAATATGAATGCCAATGAAGTGCTTGCCAATATTGCATTGGAGATGAGCGGCCATAAAAAAGGAGAGTACCAGTATATCGAACCGCACGATGATCTGAATATGGGTCAATCTACCAATGATGTATACCCCACCGCCATCCACGTTGCACTGTTGTTGCACAACGATAAGCTGATTAAGCAGGCTGATTCGCTTGCAAAGGCCTTTCATAAAAAAGGAGAGGAATTCAATAGTTTGCTGAAGATGGGCCGTACGGAAGGGCAGGATGCGGTACCTATGACTTTAGGGCAGGAGTTTCATGCCTTTGGCGCGCAACTCGATGATGCTATCGGTATACTGCGTGATGCGGAAAAATATCTGTGCGAAGTAAACATGGGAGCTACTGCTATCGGAACCGGCTTAACCGCCACGCCGGGCTATGATGTAAAATGCGTGGCACAGCTTGCTAAAATTACCGGCAAGCCAATGGTGCTGGCAAAAGACCTCATCGGTGCCACCAGCAGCATGCAGGCTTTTGTTATGTACTCTGCAGCCATAAAGAACTTTGCCATTGCTTTATCTAAAATCAGCAGCGACCTGATCTTTCTTGCCACCGGACCACGTACCGGAATTTTTGAAATCAACCTGCCGCCACTGCAACCCGGCTCATCCATCATGCCCGGCAAGGTTAATCCCGTCATGCCTGAGTTGATGAATGAGGTTTGTTTCAAAGCCATTGGAAATGATGTTACCGTTTCGATCGCGTCGCAGGATGGATTGCTTCAACTCAATGCCTATGAACCCGTCGTGGCTGTTGCTATCATGGAATCACAGGCGCTGTTTTACAAGGCAATGCCATTGTTCAGGAAAAACTGCATAGACGGCATCACAGCGAATAAGGATGTATTAAGTCATTACATAGAACGCAGCGTAGGAATCGTAACAGCATTGAACCCTGTTTTGGGTTATGAAAAGACCACGGAACTTGCCAAGGAAGCATTAGCTACCAACAAAGGGATACTGGAATTGATAAGGGAGAAAAAGCTCATGACGGATGACCAGATAAAAAAACTTTTGGATCCTGCCACCATGACCGGGCAGAAATAAATTGTTCACCATTAAGGACATTAATACTATGAACCGGATTCATCAAAAAATTATTGCTTGCGCACTGCTCCTGATGCCCCTCTGCACAGTGGCACAGGTTACGGAAAGACAGGTGGGCGATACCACTTATTACAAAACCCTGATACCCGAGGAGAAACAAGGTTTGCTGAAAAACATGAGCCTCATTGCGAATACCCGATATGCATTACGCAATGAGTTCATGAATGGCGATTATACCGGAACGCGCTATAACATGGAACAGTTTCGTGTTGAGTTACGGGGACAGGCATTTAAACGTGTCTATTTCCGCTGGCGCAACCGCTTTACCAAAACGCAGGAACCACAGTCGGTTGACAACCTGAGCGGCTCTGTTGACCTGGCTTATTTCAGGGTGGATCTTAACGATCAGTGGAGTGTTTCAGCCGGTAAATTGTGTGCTGACTGGGGTGGTTATGAGTTCGACTATAACCCCATTGATATCTATCAGTATTCCGATATCATTGATTATGCCGACAATTTCCTCGCAGGTGCCGGTGTCAGTTATAAGGCGAACCCCAACCACCAGTTCACCGTGCAGGTGTTGAATTCAAGGACAAAGTCATTCAATGAAATCTATGGCAGCCAGCCGAATGTTACAGAAGCAAAAGCACCATTGGCATTCGTGGCAAACTGGCGAGGTAACCTTTTTGACGGGAAATTCAAACCCATCTGGTCTTACTCCTTCTTTACGGAAGCCAGCGGTACCTATATGCACTACATCACCTTGGGCAACCAACTGAATCTGTGCAAGAAATTTACAATTGAATATGATTTCAATTTATATGACGAAGATCTTGACCGGACGAGCATCGTCAGTGAGACCATACCGGATTCACTTTACCCTTATGCCGTACCGAATACCATGTACATCGGCAACTGGCTGCACGTTTATTACCGCTTGAATGAACACATCAATCTTGCATTGGTGGGTATGGTGGAATTTGAAAACTGGACGGATGACAATCAATATGCGCCCGGCGATGATAACAGCATCAGGGTGGCTTATGGTTATATTCCTACCATTGAGTATTACCCCTTCCGGGATCTTAATTTCCGGGTTTATGCAAACTGGGTGGGCAGGATCTACAATTATTCCGATTATGCAAAGACAAAATTGGGAGCAGTGGATTACAATACGGGCAGATTCTCTATAGGAATTGTTACACCATTGGCCGTCTTCTAAAGAGCCGCCTGATTATTTGTACGCTAACGCATCTGGTTTGGGAAAGCAAAATGCTTATGGAAGATTCAGGTTATGGATTATTGAGAGACCCCCGCAGGAATAAAGGCACAGCGTTTACACTGGAGGAAAGAAAAAAATTCGGGTTGCAGGGTTTGTTGCCTGATGCCATTGAAACCATTGAGACGCAAATCATGAGGGTGAGTGAGCAATTGGACAGCATTTCCTCACCAATCAATCAGTATGTGTATCTCACCAATCTGCTGGATAGCAATGAGACCTTATTTTTTAAAACGATCATTAGCGATCCGGCAAAATTTCTACCCTTAATCTATACACCAACGGTTGGTGAGGCATGTCAGCGGTTTGGCCATATTGCCCGCCGTCCCCGGGGATTGTTTATTTCCATTGAGCAAAAAAATAACATCAGGGCTATTCTCCGCAACTGGCCGGTAAAGGATGTCCGGTTTACAGTAGTTACTGACGGTGGCCGCATTTTAGGATTGGGCGACCTTGGCATTTGCGGCATGGGAATTCCAATAGGTAAACTCGCTTTGTATACTGCATGTGCCGGCGTTCCGCCTGAATATACGTTACCCGTGATGTTGGATGTAGGAACCAACAATGAAGCTTTCCTGCAAGACCCGCTTTATCCGGGGCTGAAAAGAAAAAGAATCAGGGGGCCGGAGTTTGATGAATTTATTGATGAGTTTGTAGCGGCGGTGAATGAGGTGTTTCCTAAGATTTGTATTCAGTGGGAAGACCTGCCCGGCGTGGATGCCATCCGTATCCTTAACAGGTACCAGGATCAGGTCTGCACTTTTAATGATGACATACAGGGCACAGCCGCAATCGCCACTGCAGGTATAATAACGTCGAGCAGGTTCTCCGGAAAGCCATTTATTGAGCAGAGAATTTTGTTTATGGGCGCGGGTGCAGCCGCATTTGGAATTGCTGAGATGTTGGTTTATAAATTTATGAAGGATGGACTCAGCAAAGATGAAGCCTATAACCGTGTATGGATGTTTGATATCAACGGACTGCTCGTAAAATCAAGAACTGACCTTGCTGCGCATCAATTGCCGTTCGCACATGATGCAATGCCATCGGATGATTTTGCCAAAAGTATTTTGACTATTAAACCTACTGCCGTCATCGGAGTAAGCACGGTAGGAGGTGCATTCAATCAACAGGTAATTGAGAATATGTCGGCGGTGAATGAGCGGCCCGTTATCTTCCCGTATTCAAATCCTGTTTCACATTCAGAATGTACGGCTGAAGAGGCTTACGCCTGGAGCAACGGCAGGGCAATATTTGCAAGCGGCAGCCCCTTCGCTCCGGTAAACTTCAATGGGAAAAAATATACACCCGGGCAGGGAAACAATGTATTTATTTTTCCGGCAATGGGCTTGGCCGTGCTTGCTATCGAAGCAAAAAGAGTGAATAATGAAATGTTTGTGGCAGCTGCTGAAGCCGTTGCCGCACAAGTGACAGAAGCAGATTTTTCCGATGGGTTGATCTATCCTCGGGTGGATAATATCATCAACGTGTCGTTCAATGTTGCCGTGCAAATCGCACGCAAAATATTCGACAGCGGATTGGCAGGTGTGGAGAGGCCGGAAGACATTGCCGCATTCATCAAAAGCAAAATGTACGAACCACACTACCAGTGATGAAGATGAAGCAGGCGCAACAGTATAACTTTTGTCGCTTACATGCAATGATGAAATTGCTTTCAGGTAACACCGGCAATAACCGGATGCGAATACTAAATAAAGGTTGACCATGCATCCTGATACTAAGACTAATAAAATAACTGGTGATTGGATGAGCCATTGTCACTTACCAACTGAGATAATCTATTTCTTCTGCCCGTTAACTTCAACATGTAAATAATCAATAAACACACTAAAACTACCGGCCATGATCTGGATTCAGCTTATTGTTCTTCTTGCCATGATTCTGATTGGTTCACGCCTTAAAGGCATTGCGTTAGGATTGATGGGCGTGGTAGGTGTATTTATCTATGTCACTTTTTTCGGCATGCATCCCGCCGATCCGCCCGGTGATATCATGCTCATCATTCTTTGTGTGGTTACGCTTTCCGCAACGTTGGAAGCTGCCGGTGGATTGGATTATATAGTGAATATTGCGGAAAGGATTATCCGGAGAAATCCGCAACGCATCACGATCATAGCGCCTGTAGTTTCTTATATACTGTGTCTTTTTGCCGGAACCTCACATGTGATTTACTCACTGTTACCGATCATCTCCGATGTGTCCGTCAAAAACCGCATTCGCCCCGAGCGCCCGCTCAGCGCATCTGTGATTGCATGCCATGCAGCACTTACCGGAAGCCCAATGTCAGCTGCGACAGCGGCATTCGCGGCGATTCTTGCCTTTCCCGGCGCGGCAGCCGACATTATGCTCATCTGTATTCCTTCCTGCTTCATCGGTTCTGTGGCAGCCGCACTCGTGATGATGCGTTACGGAAAAAACCTGGATGACGACCCCGAATTTCTTGACAGGATGAAAAATCCGGAATTCGCAGCCGCCATCAATCAATTGTCAAAAGCATCAACACAGGACGCAGCACAGTTGAAAAAGGCAAAGCGTGCAGTAATCATTTTTGCTGTCACCATCCTGCTGATTGTCATAAGCGGAACATTTCCGCAAATAGTACCTGATACAGCAGCAGGCAAAGCCAGCTTTCATGTGAATGCCGACGGTACGCTGAAAATGGTAACCGTAATTGAGACGATCGCTTTGTCCGCTGCCGCGCTGATCGTGATACTGACAGGAACCAGTCCGGCCAAAATTACCAAAGCAAGCCTGTTTAATTCCATGGGCAGTGCGTTGATCTCCGTCTTTGGCGTGGTTTGGATGGCTGCCACTTTTATGGATGCAAATAAGGACCTGATAGCCGATTCACTGGGCAGCATCACTGCCGCATATCCCTGGACTTTCACCATTGCGATTTTTGCAGTCGGTGTCCTGATGTTCAGCTGGGGCTCAACAACCAAGGCAATGATGCCGCTTGGACTGGCGCTTGGCATTCCTGCCGCTTCGCTGATTCCTATGTTTCCTGCTGTCGGAAGCTTCTTCCTGATTCCGGGTTACCCAACGTTACTGGCTGCTATCAATATGGATAAAACAGGAACAACGAAAGTGGGTAACCTTGTCATTAACCATAGTTTCTTATTGCCCGGCATGGTCGCAACTGTTGTTTCTATCGGTGTGGGATTTCTGCTGGCCGGTTTTCTGTTGTGATCAATAAATAGTCGTTATGAAATGCTTCAATCAGTTTACGATGCTGTTGCTTATACTGATGCAACTGCAAGAGAACACTTGTTATTCGCAGGATACCACGCAAAGTCTGCCTGACGGAACCAATGGCTTCTACTTCCAGCCACGCAATGCAGACAACGAATTTGCTATTGATAAAAAGGACTTGGCCCCCAATGAGTTTGTCGGAACAGCCGCCATGTTCAGGATCGGGGCCGGCTATATAGGCGACTTCACGGCGTATGCACAAAGCGACCTTTTCAGGCAGCAGATGGATTCCGCCAACCTTGAACTTGCGCCAAACTATCAAACCAGGGATTTTCGTATGCTTTTCAGCGGCCGGTTTCTTAAAACCAAAAGGTATGTTGCGTATAAATTTGCCTATATGTATGATGGTGATGAGAAGGTTTGGCTTGTGCGGGAAAGCGGGCTCACCATTGGCGCGCCTGAACTGAAAGGTCACTTTTTTATTGGCCGCACCAAGGAAGGATTTTCCATGATTAAGGTCATGAACGGACATTCTGGTATCAATAATGAAAGGCAAATGGCATTAGACCCTATTCCAATATTAGCGGATGGCATTAAGTATTTCGGCTATCTTCCCAAATCGAGAATTTTTATAAACCTCGGTATTTATACCGATATCTTATCGGTTAAACAGGCATTTTCGACCTTCTCAACACAATATGATGCAAGAATTGGCTGGCTGCCCGTATATGATGAGAAGGCCAACAAAGTGATGCATGTTGCTGTAAACTTAAGGTATGGTAAACCATTAGACAATGAGTTTGTCATCAAATCACGCCCGGAATCCAACCCTACACCGCAACTGATTAATACAGGAAAATTTTCAACCAATGGCGCAACTTCTGTCGGGGGCGAAATAAATTACCGAGCCGGTAAGTTTATGATAGCATCAGAAGTAATTGCTCATAATTTCTATTCAAAGGATTCTTCCACGCTTCATTTTTACGGAGGCGATCTGACCTTAAGTTATTTCCTGACTAAAACTTCACGCCCTTACAATACAACAGGAAACATTTATGGATTTGTACCGGTACATAGTTCAGTGCTGAATGGCGGATGGGGAGAATGGGAAGCGGTGTTGCATGTTTCCACTTTTAATTTGAATAACGGTTATGTGCATGGCGGGCAAATGACGCGAATTACTCCAATGATTAACTGGTACCTGACAAAGGTTTTCCGTATGGAATTTATCTATGGTTATGGGATACTCGATAGGTTTAATCTTAAAGGCAATGTTCAGTTCTTTGAAGCCCGCCTGCAGATAAGCTTGTTGTAGCCTGTGGCCTTTATTGCATAGCAGGTGCCAAGACAGCGCAATCCGGCTGAACCTCAAATCAGTTCTTCATTGCATGAGTTCACTTGCCATTTCCATGCATACCACAAGGCGAAGGACTTTGTTAACTCACAGGTCATCCCGAACCCGGTTCGGGACCTTTTGATTGGTGACAAGATGCCGAAACAAGTTCGGCATGACGCGATTGTTTGTCGGCATGACGTGAATGTTTGCTGGCATGACGTGGTTGTTTGCCGGCATGGCATGATTGTTTGCCGGCATGACATCATCGTTATTCGGCATGGTTTCACAGTGGTTCCTCATTCGACGAGATCACTTGCCATTTCCATGGGTACCATAAGGCGAAGGACTTTGTTAACTCACAGGTCATCCCGAACTCGGTTCGGGACCTTTTGATTGGTGACAAGATGCCGAAACAAGTTCGGCATGACGTGATTGTTTGTCGGCATGAAATGAATGTGTGCTAGCATGACGTGATTGTAGTCCGGCATGACGTGATTGTTTACTGGTATCACGTGATTGTGTGCCGGTATTACGTGGTTGTTTGCCGGCATGGCATCATCGTTATTCTGCATGGTTTCACAGTGGCTCCCCATTCGATGAGTTCACTTGCCATTTCCATGGGTACCATAAGGCGAAGGACTTTGTTAACTCACAGGTCATCCCGAACCCGGTTCGGGAACTTTGATTGGTGACAAGATGCCGAAACAAGTTCGGCATGACGTGAATGTGTACTGGCATGACGTGATTGTGTGCTGGCATGACGTGATTGCGTGCTGGCATGACATGATTGTTTACTAGCATGACGTGATTGTTTGCCGGCATGACATCATCGTTATTCTGCATGGTTTCGCAGTGGTTCCCCATTAGATGAGTTCACTTGCCATTTCCATGGGTACCACAAGGCGAAGGACTTTCTTAACTCACAGGTCATCCCGAACTCGGTTCGGGAACTTTGATAGGTGACAAGATGCCGAAACAAGTTCGGCATGACGTGAATGTGTACTGGCATGACGTGATTGTGTGCTGGCATGACGTGATTGCGTGCTGGCATGACGTGGTTGTGTGCCGGCATGGCATCATCGTTATTCGGCATGGTTTCGCATTGGTTCCCCATTTGATGAGTTCGCTTGCCATTTCCATGCATACCACAAGGCGAAGGACTTTGTTAACTCACAGGTCATCCCGAACTCGGTTCGGGAACTTTGATTGGTGACAAGATGCCGAAACAAGTTCGGCATGACGTGAATGTGTACTGGCATGACGTGATTGTGTGCTGGCATGACGTGATTGCGTGCTGGCATGACGTGGTTGTGTGCCGGCATGGCATCATCGTTATTCGGCATGGTTTCGCATTGGTTCCCCATTTGATGAGTTCGCTTGCCATTTCCATGCATACCACAAGGCGAAGGACTTTGTTAACTCACAGGTCATCCCGAACTCGGTTCGGGAACTTTGATTGGTGACAAGATGCCGAAACAAGTTCGGCATGACGCGATTGTTTGTCGGCATGAAATGAATGTGTGCTGGCATGACGTGAATGTGTGCCGGCATGATGTGATTGTTTTTCGGTATTACGTGATTGTAGTCCGGCATGACGTCATCGTAGTCCTGCATGATGTCGACCTAGTCCGGCATGACATCATCATAGTTCGGCACTATCTTCTCATAATTTTACACGAACCATATTCACCTCTCCATAACATCGGGTTATTTCCGGGCATTGAAAAAACAGCTATGGATCAATAACACCACGGAATTATTTAATTTCACAAAGTGATGCTGAGATATTTTTGCGCAATTCTTCTTTCAATCATAGTAACTGACGCATTCAGCCAGTGCGAAGTAAAGAGCCGGCAGGGTGTGGACGAGGTGATGTACTATTATGTCGATTATGTTCCATTCTACTACACTGCAAAGAAGGAACTGAAGGGAGGAGCCATCACGGATGAACAAAACTATTTTCTGGCACTTAAGCCAAAACCATTTCCGCCCAAGCCCGGCGGCACAAAAATAAAGAACGACCTGTACGTACTCCTCTCCAATGATTCCACCTATGTGTTGGAGCATTTCGATACACGATATGTTGAACGAGATACCTCACTGCTATTCATGTACATCATCCCGGAAGATTACCTTCCTGTTTTCAGAAAATATGAAGTGAACCAGGTGCGCATAATGATGGGGGATGAAGGCGAAAGAGTGTATACTTTCAAGTTGCATAAGGATGCGGTGATGCAACAGCTCGATTGCCTGATAGGCTCTTTGCAGAAGAAAAAGGACCACTAAACATTAATCGTCCGGCACCGGAACCCGCGTTTGACTGAATCGTTTTTTCATATTCTCCACCAGGTTACGAAAACTGAAATCAAGGTTAAAGACCGAATTTACCTGATCCGTGTCGCGGGGAAGAAATACATTGGCATAATAGAGTTCCACCGTCACATCATTGGTAATCGCATAACCCATTCCGATTTCAAAACGGTTGCGGTCGAAAATTTCATCTCCGGTGGCATCAGAGGGCGTTTTAAAGAATAATTCATCTGAGCCAAAACCATAAATAATTCCTTCACGGATACTTTTGGCATTAATGGGCACCACTATTTTCAACTGCTCCCGTAACCGGAGCACACTCTGAAAATGCTGTTCCGCATCCTGCACATTACGCCATTCCAGCCGTGAACGCGCACTGATGGTATAGCCGATTTTCTTGATATAGTAGGTTCCCTGCCCGCTGAACCGTATCTCATTGTTTTTATTCTGCTGCGGATCTTCAAGTTCCAGCTTGTGATAGATGGAAGCACCCAGCGAGATCCTCCACTTTGCGGCGATATAGTAGTGTCCCCAGCTGCCAATTGACCATTCGCCATATTGATCGAATAGTCCGTCCGCGGGCGGCGACTGCATCCAGTTATTCGTGAAGGTAACTTCACCCGACCAGCGCTTCGCCAGGGTGCGTGCAAACCGGAGTTCACTGGAGAATTGAGTGGCAGAGGTACTCTGCGAATTGGCGCGCTGAATAAATGCAGGCAGGAGGAAGAAAAATAGAAGTGCAGGTAGCGCTTTCATGATGCGTTAACAAAGAAAACATTTAGTTCCCACTGTAAAAAGAAGAGAAGGTATTAACAGGCCACTGCGGGCATATGCAACATATTACCGCTGTGCATAGGAGACAAAAACACACATTATAATATTGTATCTATGACTGTTATTTGCAAAATTGCAACACGGCATTAGAGCACAGTGCCATCCTTGTACTTAAAAAATTTCGTATGCTCAGGTAAGCCATTGCTCATACAACGGACACCAGGCTTCTACCCCAAATACTGATAAATACCACTTGATGCAATAGGATGAATAATCCGTTTAGAAGTTTGCAGCAGGTGTATCATCCAGCCATTCAGCAAAGAGCTTATAAGCAAGCGACAGCACAATGGCACCGGTGAACAAACCGGTGAAACCGGTGAAAATGAAACCACCGATAGCGCCAAGGAAGACAACTAACATAGGAACCGGCGCACCTTTTCCCAGCATAATTGGTTTCAGCACATTATCAATCAAACCGGCCACTAGCATCCAGATAGTAAGCAGGATCGCCATTCCGGTGGAGCTTTCACTTCCCCACACCCAGATGATGACACCGACAGCAACCGGAAGCGCAGGGATCTGTACAATGGCAAATATCAGCCATAGCATGGTCCACAGTCCAGCCAGGGGTACACCACCGATCACCATGCCGATACCCGCGAGCAGCGATTGAATGGCAGCTACACCAAGAATACCGCGTGTCACATTACGAATAGTTACTTCCGCCACCTTTGCCATGCTTTCACCACTGCTGCCTGCCAGGCGAACAAAAAACTTCGTCACATATTTCCCTGACTGTTCACCATAGTTCATCAGGAACCCGCTTACGATAATAGCACCGGTAAGCAGCAGCAATCCCTTTGCAACCGAGGAAATCAGGCCCAGTATGCCAAGCAGGATGCTTTTAAGCCGTTCATTATTCTCCTGTGCGAAGCCGGTTAAATTTTCTGATGCATCTGACCATAGCTGATCAATCTTTGGCCCGATCAGCGGAATATCTTTTACACTCGCCGGCGGAGGTGTGATGGCAAATCCTTCCTTGTTAATGTGGTCACGGAAAGTGATGATATCATCAGCGGTGGACGACATCAGCCATACCGCCGGCGCAATAATCATGATCAGCAGGAACAGGGAAATAATTGCCGCCGCCCATCCCTTTCTTCCGCCCATTCTACTGCTCAGCTTTTGAAAGAGCGGATTGAGCGATACAGCAAAAATCACTGCCCACATGATTATTTGAGTGAATGGTGCAAGAATATTAAATGACCAATACACTAAGAATGCAACGGCAATCAGGCGAATGACAATATCAAATACTTTTCGTGTGGAATGTTGATTTTCGTTTTCTCTGTTTTGGCTGGCACTCATGTTGGTATGTTTAGTAACCTTGAAGGTAGCTATATATTTAGAAGCCTGCAAAGCGGTTGAAGTCGCCGCGCACATGCCTTGCATTAATGTTATTGAGGGTGACTTCGAGGAGCTGTGCGAAGTATTGTGACTGATTCAGGAACAGATCATTTTCCCCGACAATTACATGCAGGGTAGTCACTAATCCATAGTCTAATGCTTCCTTCAGCATATAAACATTTTCTTCTGAAAGTTTCAGCGTGCTGTCGGCCAGCGACATGAGTGCAAGGGAATTCTTTAGCTGTAGGTATGCCGTATTCTTTTCTCCGGCATACTGATTTTCGAACGTGGCAAGATCATAACCCGCCTGGCTGATTTGAATTTTTGCCTGCTCAGCGTTTCTCCTGGCATCGAGGCCCTGAAAGAACGGAAAGTAAAGATTGACACCTAAGTATGAATAGGGTTTCCACCTTTCCTGCTGAAACATATTTTCAATGTGTGATGCCTGCGGATTAAATCCCAGTACACCGTTCATGGAAAGGTATGGCAACGACCTTTTTTTGGCTAATGAGAGATTGGCGACGCTCAATTGCTCTTTTGACTGCATCATGTGGTATTCAATCCGGTCGGAAGCAACACTGCCTGGTATGGAATCAAGGAATGCCTTACTTCTTGCAATGATAAGGTCAGTCGTAAAGTCGGATTGTAACCTCAGCGTATCAGCTGTATGATAATTCATCAGCACACGCAGTTGTTCCATGCTTTCATCATAAAACCCTTTTACCTGTACCAGTGCATTTTTGATGCGGTTAGAGGCGACTTCCATCTGATTCACTTCAAACTTTAACGCAACACCCTGGTCAAATTTTTCATGGGTGAAACGCACCAGCGTATCCGTGCGCTTCAGGTTCTCTTTCAGAAATGATTCATGCACACTCAGCACCAGGCAGGTGGCAAATGATTTATAAATAGCAGTTATCAGATTAACCTTCAGTTTTGCCAGTTGCTGTCTCGACAATTCTGTACTGATGGCATTCGCTTCATACCTTGGGTGATGGCTGGGATCATACAACAGCTGCCCGGCATTGATCGAAGGAAACCAGGCATTGCGGTAACCGAGTTCCAGCGCATACGGATCGTAGTCGCCGATGTTATCAGGCGCAACCACGGAAGTGCCTTCTACAATTGTATAACGTTTCAGCAGGTAATATTGCAGTGATGCGGAAAGGTCAATGGTAGGAATGTATTCGCCGCTGATTCGCTTCATGCCGATCTGATTAACCAACGTATCCATCGCTGCTGACAGCAGCAGCGGATTCTCTTTCATCGCATAGGCAATACATTGTTCAACAGTGAATGTCTGTTGTGCAGCGGCGTGCTGCAGGCTGATTAACATACAAGCAAGCGCCAGGTTGGCCTGCATAAAAAGTCTTCTCATGGGAGCAATCGATTTTTCAGGATGAATAAAAGATTGATTTCAGGTTACGGCAGGCAACCCGGTTTTGCTTTTTACTGAAAGCATGAATTCAATGAACAGCACAAATGCGATCAGCAGCATGGATACGATAAAAACAAGGAAATAAGTTTGCGTGATGGCTTTGAAATATCCTTGTTGTTTGATAGTACCCTGAAGGCCTGCATAAGCTGCAGCGGAAGCTTCATCGGGTGCATATCCATTTGCCATGAAGAGTGCTTGCTGCGATGCTAAGCTTTCCTGCACAAGCGGATTACCCTCATCAGTATACTCCCGCAAATAGTTCACCTGCCTCACCCGTTCGAGGTCAACATGTACAGTAAAAAAGGAAGAAGACAGTGCGCAGCCCAGGCCGAAAATCACATTGTGCATGGCTGCAACCCTGGTAACCTGCGGCGGCAGCACGCGCGTCATGGCATAGAGAAGCGAACCAATGAACAGGCCACCTGCTCCCAGGATACCGATGAATGCCGGTTGCAGCACCAGCGCGAAACTGAAATCATCCGCTAATGTTGAGAAGGTGTAGGTTTGAAAAGCGATCAGGAGTAGTGATGTTATCACTATCCATGCAGGCCGGAACCCCTGTTTCACCAGCACCACAACGATCAGCATACTGATCAGCACAAAAACAACCAATACAGCAATGAAGGAAAGCACATCATGCAACGGCATCTTTAGAACTCCTCCCAGCAATTTAGCCAGCATGGAAAGTGTTCCGACGAAATGAAATCCTGCCAGGAAAATAACAATGGTGGCCAGCGTGAACGGAGGGTAAAGCAATAATGATGCATCCAGCAATGGTTTATCATGCGTCAGGCTGCGTATGAAAAAAATCAATCCACTGCACAACCCAATGGAAAGGGCGATGACAAATCGTACACTTTCGATGCCTTCCATCTCTTCATAATAAACTGCCGCGAAAATTACGCCTGCCAGGAAAAGTGAAAACCATAGAATGCTCTGCCAGTCTTCTTCCACCTGCTGGGCTTTGGGCAATGACTTACTGAGGAGAAAGGAAAGCAACAAACACATGACCAGGGCAGGTATTGACAACAGGTAGTTGAATTTCCATCCATAATCCTGTGTAAAAAGGCTCGTTGCCATAATGCCAAGACAGGTTCCGGTAATTACTGCCAGGATATTTAACAAGGTGGCGCTGCCTTTTTTTTCCGGTGGGAAAAGAGACATCAGCATCATGAGTGCCGCACCGGACATCAGCCCGTTGGATAGCCCGCTTACAATTCTAAGGAATAGAAGCGGTGCAAAGTCATCAACGGCCAGTGAGGCAATAGTTGCCATGGTTAAAATAAACAGCGAACCAATGAACACTTCACGATGACCAATCCATTTGCAAATCACCAAGGCCGCTAATCCTGTTACCAGGTTACATAACTGAAAACCGCGGAGCAACCAGAATGCATCGGAGAAGGACTCGCCGAAATAGTTCTGTACATAGGAGAAAGAAACGCCGGGTGCTATATAGTTGAAGAAGGAAAGAGCAAGTGTGAAAAACAAAAAAGCCTTGAGGAATAAACGGTTCTTCATCCTGTTGCTATTTCAGATAAACCAACGCACTCAATCCCGGCCGCAGCATCTTATGTTGCGTGGAGTCAGTGAACTCGATCCGCACCGGAATACGCTGCACTACTTTTACATAGTTACCGGTAGCATTGTCTGGCGGAACCAATGCGAACTTTGATCCCGTGGCGCCACCGAATGATATTATCGTTCCGCTAAAATCCTTTCCGGGAATGGCATCAATCTGTATAGTTACCCTGTCACCCGGTTTCATATCGGCAAGCTGTGTTTCTTTGAAATTTGCTGTGAGCCACAGATGATCATTATCGACTATTGTAAAAAGCTGAGCGCCGGTTTTCACCATCTGCCCTTCTTCTATTTTCCGTTTAGAC
Source organism: Chitinophagales bacterium (assembly GCA_019694975.1). Lineage (NCBI taxonomy): Bacteria > Pseudomonadati > Bacteroidota > Chitinophagia > Chitinophagales > Chitinophagales bacterium. The sequence goes on along the minus strand of JAIBAY010000012.1, from coordinate 67,003 downwards.
AGGATGCCGGTTGAAGGTGCAAGTATGGAAGCATAGCCGGTTTGTTTTTTCAATAGTGCAATCTGATGCTGCGTCTGCAGGATCGTTTCTTCGGCCAGCATTACATTGCTTGAGGCTGTAATGTTTTGCAAAGATGCCTGGTGTTGCTTGTCCTCCGCAATCCGGAAATCCACCACCGCCTTTTTATATCCTTCATCCGCTGCTTCGTATTGCTGTTCACTCACGATGCCTTTCTCTTTCAGGGCGCTGAACCGTTCATAATCACTTTTTGTACGGTCCACTGTTGCCTGTTTGGATTGAATGGTAGATGTTGCAACACGCAGATCAATCGCGGCAATCTTTGCCTGTTCCTGCGCAATGTCGAGTTGCTTCATGGCAATCTTCAGCGAGGATTGCGCCTGCTGCAGCTGAAGATGAAGATCAGTGGTGTCAAGCAGCACCAGCAAATCTCCCTTCTTCACCTGCTGATCATCATCAGCCAGAATGCTATCGACGAAGCCATCCGTGCGTGCAATGACAGGCACAATATTCCCGTCAACCTGAGCATCGTCAGTCATATTCCGGCGGTCGAAGTAATGAATGAGCATCCAATAGCAAAAGGCCAGCACTGCAATCACTGCAAGCAGTATCACTATTGGTTTGATTTTGTCAGAAGACATTAAGGAGTGTTTTCGCAGTTGTAAATATTCAATTCAAATTCATCAGTTAAGTTAATAAATACCTTCTAACAGGATTTGGGTTGCTTCAGTACAGCAATGAATCAATTCCTTCCTGGCAATTGAGCAACTTCATTTTTATTCGTCTTTCATGTTCTTTCGGGCGGATTGCACGATATCACCGGCATTGGATATTACAAACACTACCAGGAAAAATGCCGTCGCCATTTCCAGTATCACGCAACTTTTTGCAGCCATTGATTTGGGCAATATGTCGCCATAACCAACCGTAGCGAACGTGACGCAACTGAAGTAAAACATATCCAGCAATTCCCGGAAGGTAGAAGATGCATTAAGGCCGGTGATGGATGAGGGATCATTATCAAACAGGCACCAGTAATTGGCAGTGAAAGTCAGCAGTACAAAAACAATGTTACCGAAAATGCGAAAAAGTATTTGCGGATAAGCAAGCTGTAAACCGGTTTGGTAAAACAGCTTACGCAATGAAAAAACCACGAAATAAAATAGTTGCGCCACGCAGAAGGCAAAGATGATCAGGTCGATGGCCTGCCGGCTGAAGGAAATGATCATGCCGGATTTAGCGATCTTATAGGTAATGACTGTGGTAATGACAATCAGCAGATTGTAAACAAGCGGATGACGGAATATTGACCTGATCACGAAGCGTAGGTAATTGAATGATGGATAAAGATAACTTTTAGCAGGCATTGGAATAGCGAAATTATCCGGAACTGAGGATAGCTTCGCAATCAAGGCGATCATGCTTAATAAACTCCTGCATCACTTAATGATGGTAAAATGCACCGCAATAACCTGAGAAAAATGTTAAGTTATCCGCCAAATACTTTTTTGATACTGACCTCATCCTGTGGCATGTTCCAATTTCAATACAGGGTGAATCTGTCCGACCGGTTACTGCTGCTGCTTCTTATGTGCATCAGTTGCAATCAGCCACGAAGGCAGTGAAAGATCGAAGCGGATGGCGGCTGCACGGAAAAGGAAGACAAAAATCACGACACTCAACTGCAAGGTTGTTGAATCAGGTATTAACCGCAGCAAGGCAGCATAGATGAGCGCACCCACCAGGATAGGTGTTGCATATAATTCGCGGGAGAGGAGCAGGTTCTCTCTTCCGGTGAGCACATCGCGGATCAAACCGCCACCAATGCCGGTGAGCACTCCACTCGTCACGGCTATTTCCCATGCGAATCCCGCCATGAATACTTTCTTCATCACACTCATCAGCAGCAAGGCATTGGCCAGCGCATCGATATACAGCAGCAGGGAATAGCTCTTCCTGATGCCGGATCGGAAAAAGAAGGTGGCGATGGAAGCGCCAACCGCTGCCACCAGCATGGAAGGATCCTGCACCCAGAATACAGGCAGATTCAGCACAAGGTCACGCACGGTTCCGCCTCCTACTGCCGTCACTACACCGAGAATGATAACCGCGATGATATCCATTTCCTTCTTCGACTGAATGGCAGCAAGTGCACCGGTGATAGCAAATGCTATAATGGAAGCGATGCTGAGGTAATATGCAAGAATAGAGGCTGTGACCGGATTCATATCGCTCATGCTAAAAGGCTGCTGTGTTGTAGTGATAAATGAATTGTGCTGTTGTTTCCTTTCTTTCAGAAACACATCAAACAAAGTTGACAAAACAAATCCACTCTTTATCTTTGATCAGGTCATCCGATTCTTCTCCTTTGTTTAATAGTTGGTTCATGAAATTTTATATGCCGCATCTGCTTGCCGTTCTTTTACAGCTCCATGTTATTGATGTAACCGCACAAACCACCGTTTCGAATAAGCTTTTTTCCTTTGGTTCCTATGGTCGTGTCGGTGCCGGATTTTCACCGGATATAGATGGTAACATCGGGCGGTCGTTCAACCTCAATGGCATGGGATCAATTGGCGGAAGAATGGAAGAAGCAGATTATGTAGAATTAATCGGCGCACTCCATTTTAACCCTGTCACAGTGCGGCAGGACACAACTTCCGTGAATGTGCAGGCAAGAGTAGCCATGTACAGCAGCAAAGGACAGTTGATCGGCAATGTACCCAGCACCGGATATGGTGGTGTTGCATTTGCACTGCCTGAGCTGTATGCAGAAGCGAACCATATTGCAGGATCAGACTGGAGTGCCTGGATTGGCGCCAAATTTTTTCGCGGCGATGACATACACATAGCCGATCATTTTTACTTTGACGATCACAGCAGCCAGGGCTGTGGTGTCATCTTCAGAAATACCACTTTTTCCATCATGTTTCCCGGAACGGTGGATACCAGCAGTTCGGTGCCACCCAACTTTTATGTGAACATAGCGGATGGCACCGAGCGCCTTGGCCTACGGGGAAGAAGCATGCTGATTGTTGAACAGGTCATACCCTTTGACAGTAACAAACAAAAAATAAAACTGCTCGGCGAATATCATCGCCTTGCTGATGTAAGCGGGCAGGATACCGTCTCTGTATTAAACTATCCGGCAGCGGGTGGTTGGGTGCTTGGTGCCAAGCATGTCATCAGCATTCGAACAAAAGTTCCGGGCTCGTTCAATCAGTCATCTGTCCGTTATGGTCATGGCATTGCTAACGGTGATGATGGTGGTAACTCCAAAACATGGCTGACCTACGGAGCGCCCGACCTTTCCACCAACAAATTCAGTAATGCCTATTGCCTCAGTCTTGCAGAACATATACTGCTAAACGTAAGTCCTAAGTACAGCTTTAATGGCTATGCCATCTATACCATCAGTCATGGTGCTGCCGACAGCACGAATAAAGCACCCGATTATTTCGGCCGCGATATCTTCAATCGCAAGAGTGAATATGCAGCAGGCATCAGGAACTTCTGGTATATCAAAAAATGGTTTCACCTGCTCACGGAAGTACATTATGCCAGTCGCACCGATGGCGATCAGCAGGCTGCAACCATGCTGAAATTTTCAATAGTGCCTACGATTGTTCCTACCGCTAAGGCTGATCCCTGGGCGCGCCCTCACTTCCGCTTTATCTATTCTATCGCTAAATACAATCAGTTTGCTTCGGACAATCTTTACTCACCATTCCTGCAGGAAATTGGACAGGTGAAGTGGGGGCAGTATATCGGCATCCGGGCCGAATGGTGGCTGTTCTGAAGCAGGATTAATCTTCCCGCACTTCTTCCTGTGGAGCAGTTTGCTGCGCAAGGATTTTTTTGATGTGATGCACGGCCTCTTCCGGATCATCCGTGATGAATGCGAGATCAAGATCGCTTTCGGAAATCGTTTTCGCTTCAAGCATCGTTTCGCGGATGAAGGTGCCGAGATGCTTCCAGTAATTTTTACCCATACATACAACAGGCCGAGGCGGAAGTTTATGTGTTTGAATGAGCGTAAGCACTTCAAAAATTTCATCCATCGTGCCGAAACCGCCGGGCATCAGTACGTATGCGACGGAGTTTTTGCGGAGAATGGTTTTCCGGGTAAAGAAAAATTCAAAGGAAACCATCTTGTCGACGTAAACATTCGGAGCCTGTTCGAATGGCAGAATGATGTTGCAACCCAATGATACGCCTCCGCCTTCTTTGGCTCCGCGGTTCGCCGCTTCCATCACGCCGGGCCCACCGCCCGTCATAACAGAAAAATTGTTTTTCGCCAGTTCTTTCCCGATGGCGCGGGCAAGTTCATAATACGGATGACCTTCGCGAAACCGTGCGGAACCATACACGGTTACACAATTTCTGATGTCGGCAAAAGCGGAAACGCCCTGCCACAGGTCTGCCTGAACCTTGTGCGCATCGCGTATTTCATCGGCTAGTGTTCTTTGCGGCAGCAGAAAATGCTGATCGTTGGAGAGTTTCATGATGCGTTGTAGATGACTGGCTGAAATAATGATAGGAGTTAACTTATTCTATTGCTGAAACGGAAAGTTGCGGTTGGATTAAATGCAACTGTGAATGAAACACATCGTAGTTAAGCAGCAGAACCACTGCAATTCTTTTTGATTATATGTTCCGCTCAAAGTTCAGCATGGCTGTGCTGCAAATATTCCTGAAAAGAGATTGTGGATAACCATTGTCACTTTCAAATCAGCTACAATCCAAAACGGTACTGAAGGCTGACCAGTCCCTGTGTGCGTGCACTGAGAAATCCAACTTCACCGCGTGCCATCCAGTGTTTGTTTAACTGGAACTGTCCGCCCACGATAAAGTTCCACATATCTTTTTGCCGCTTGTCAAGCGAATATTCAACGGTAGAATTATTAAGGTTATTCACGGTCTGTTCCGCTGCCGCCAGCACCGTGCCAGCGGTTTCAAGGGCTTTATTGGCGGTATTATACTTGGCTGAATTCACAGGATTCTGCTGCTGTATTTCCGTGAGGCTGTTCCACCACTCATCCACGGCCGTATATCCTTGCTCTACCTTCATCTGTCCGTCATCAATTTTTTGCTGCGCATCATTGAGTGAAAATAAATCGCTCACCGGCAATGAGCCGGTAGTGCCTGAATTAATCTTCAGCCGGAATCCGCCGGCCCAAACGGCTACATTCATCTCATCCCTGATCACAAAATTTTTACCGATGCGCGGATCGAAAACGAAGGCAAAAGCTGGTTTCTCCAGGGCAGGCACATCAGACCAAGTCATGTTCATATCAAAAGCCATAAAGAATCCACCCACGCCAATGGTCGGCGTGAGGCCGAAACCAAGGGTGGTGGCATTAAACTCCGCTTTGGTGGAGAGTGGTAACACTTCCTGCCATACGCTGTCATTTTGCGGAATCCAGAGGCCGGCATCAATGGAAGTGGATAAGGCTGATTTCGCCAGTACGCCATATACGTTTAAGAAAGGAAACAACCAGATGTCGGGGCGAAGGTTCAGGCCACTGCCTTTGGAAACAGCTGAGTTGAAACGCACCACATTTCCAAGGTCATACATTTCACCACCATTGAATCCCACGCTGAGATTGTCGATGATAATATCTGATTGCTGGGTAAGAAAGTTGAGGCTGAGTCCTGCGGAATAGGGAAGGCTGAATCCCTGCTGATGTGCCTTTTTCCCGAGGATTGGCAAGGCATAGGGATACTCGGAATTCTTGACACTGTCAAGGTATTCCTGGTTCTTTTTCCCGACTACCTTATCTGTAGTGTACTGTGCATATGAGTCGGTCATTCCAAGCAGGGCCGGTATTATGGCATAAATCAACTTTTTCATAACAAATTCAAGTGGTTTCTAGATATGGTACAAAGTTAAAATAAAACCGGTCAGACAATGATTAAGCAGACAAACCGGACGAAGATGATACGATGCTGTTATATGACCATTACATTTTGCAGGAAATATTAAATTGAGCCATCGCTTGCCCAATCAGACGTTTGCCATCTCCCGGTCGTTCGCAGGCTATGTGTAAGCTGCATAATGACCAGCAAAACTGTAAATAAGTTTCTATAAGGAATTACAGCTTACATCAGCTTTGGCGCTAACTCCCCCAGCAATGCATTGCTGCCTTGTGGATCCAACTGCCTGATCTTCTCACGCATTTTAGCATTTCTCGCAGTAACGGTAGCCTCATCATCATCCGGCAGCTGATTAAATAATTTAGTGGTAAACTTCAGGAAGTCAACCACCTGCTTTTGCTCAGGAGTAGCTTTTTCGGAACTGAAGTCTTTAATGATGCTGTTCACCATATTTTTTATGTACGCATTGTTTTGGTTCCGGTTGGATGCCCCTTTCTGCTTGCGAAACAGGCTGTCTTCCAGGAGGCTTAGACGTTTTTCCTGTTCCTCCTGCAATACACGGAGCTTATCCAGGTGAACCAGTAATTCGAGTTTTTCAGAGACCTTGCTGCTTTTATAACGCGCCATCATTTTCTCAATATACAGATCAACCAGGTGAACCCTGACTTTCATCCAGCCCAATGCCGCATCAGGCATTTCTGCTGTCTGCCGTAAATCAATATAGAGTCTTCCGGCAAGATGAGGAGAATGATCGGTAGCATAATCATTGATGGTGCATGGCAGCAGATGTTTGTTCAATGCGATTGCGGTTTCAATTTCAAACTGAACATCCGTCGATGCTGCGGCATTTTCCGACCATAGTAAAAGCACAACTTCACAATCGTTGATTGCTTTTTTGATTTGTTCCCTGATATTTTCACCGGGACGTAACTTTGATTTGTCGATCCACAGATCATATTGCTCCAGTTCCGAATATACCTGGCCAAATTGATCCTTTACCTTATCGTCCCAGGCATGACTTACAAATATCTTCAACATGGTATCATTATTTGAATTAAACATTAGTAATGGATATGTTCCATGGCCATTCCCTCGTTTTTTGCAAAGGTGCTTGGAAAGAAAGCAGCAGCATCTGGTTCACCTGGCTATTGCACATTTTCAAATGTAAAACTGTCTCAAAAAAAAGAGCGCCATAAATTGCTGAAATCGTTGTTCTTTATTTTGGAAGAATGAATCAGTTTATGGGCAATACCATGCAGGCTCTTACGCCGATGTTTTTCTGGTAATTCGTCTGATCAAAGAAAGCCGTGATGACATAATCATGCTTTGTGGTAACCAGTTTATAGCCGGCAGAAAACACCCGGGAAAAATTGAGATCGGTGCCGTAGCTGTTAAAGGTAAGTCCAAGCCCTCCGCTGAAGCCAAGCAGGAAATTGTTATCGAACAGATAATAGCCATCGGCCATGGCGTTGAACAGGTTGAAGTTCACCTCTTCTCCGTCAACGCTGCCATTGCCGAAGAAAAAGGCATAATTGATTCTTGCCCCTGCATAGATGCGGCCGGTGATGTTACGGCTCGCAGCAAGATCAACTCCAGTGCCCAACACTGAATAATAATGCATGTACCGGATGGGTACGGTGATCATGGGGCCCGCTTCAGCATGCCAGCCTTTGAGCCATGATTTATCCTGTGCCGTTGCCGGCAGCATACCAACCAATAAGAGAAGGAGGCAAATGGATTTCTTCATAAACCCGGGTTTTACATTTGACAGTCAGTAATGATCTTCAAATATAACATTTAATAAGTATATTACTGGCTGTTGGCGGTTTCGGGAAAATCTTATGTATGGGTGCCTGATGCTTAATAAGGATGTTAGAACCGGACTCGGTTGTTGCAGGTGTTTCGCTTGCAGTTTGATGCAAATTCTTGCGTAAGGAAAAGACCGGTAACCCGTGAATGTACCGTTGTGTGACGAACAGTTTTACATCCGGCAATCAATTCCCATGGATATCCTATGACATACAGATGGCAGGCTCATAACTCCGACTTTTACAATGCTGTCTTTGAATTAAGTAATCGGCAGCGTGCCTTGCAAGTGTTCATAATACTATCAACGTCACAAGAATCAGGGTGGTTTGTACTGTACCTGCCTGCATCTATCAGATAATCGTTTTTTGTCTGCTTTCTGTCTCCTAATTTCCTTCCTTATCAGCGTCTTTGTTGTATTTTCGGGTTGTAGAGATTGCCCCTATGTTTTAGTTCAGGTGCAGTGCCACGGAAGCATGAAGTTTTGTGTTTCTAAAAGAGTTTCGTGCATATTAACGGTGCATCGCGTGAAGACCACGCGGGCAAAAAAAACCAAAATCGTCATCTGCCACCAAGTACTTTAGCTACAGCAAAATGAAAAATATGTATTACCTCATTATTTTCATTTTATGCATCTCAAGCATCGACTTTGCCATGGGACAAAATGCTGATGCAAATGAAATAAGCAGAACCGATGTCAGTTTTTTCTCGAATGGGTTGTTGATTCGAGGATGGCTTTATAAGCCGGAAAGTACTGTGGGTGAAAAGCTGCCGGTTATTGTAATGGCGCCCGGATTTTCCGGAACCAAAGAATGCAATTACCAATTCTTTGCCTCCAACTTTGCCAGGGCAGGATTTGCGGTGCTGCTTTTTGACTATCCGAATTTCGGAGAAAGTGCGGGTAATGTTAGAGGAGAAGCTGATCCGTGGCAGCAAGTACAAGCTTACAGGGATGGAATAACATATGTGGAAACTCTTCCTGCCATTGATCCTGAGCGGATAGGTGTTTGGGGAGGCAGTTACGCCGGTGGCCATGTGCTCGTGGTGAGTGCGTTTGATCCAAGGGTAAAATGCCTGGTAGCCATGACACCTTTTATCAGCGGTTCATACTATGTAAAACAACTGGCAGTTGAAAGCAAAGCCTTGCTGTATCAGCAATTCCGGGCAGACAGGTTGTCCAGGATAACGGGTGGAACACCGGCTAAAATCCCGGTAGCAAGCGCGGATGACGATCAGTTCTGCGCAGTTCCAAGTCCTCATGCATGGGAGTTTATTCAGAGCTTTAGGGAATACGCGCCCTCATTCGAAAACTCGGTAACTCTAAAAAGCCTTGAAATGCAGCTGGAATATGAGCCGGGATATTATGTTCAGCATATCGGCGGTAAACCGAAGCTGTTCATCGTTGCAAGGAATGACGAAGTTGTACCTGAACAGTTGATTGTGGACGCATACAACAGGGCACCGGAACCTAAAAACCTTGTTTATTTGGACGGCCATCATTTTTCTCCTTATATGGATAAATTACAGGAAGCGAGTAAGCTGGCAGTTGATTGGTTCAAGCTATACCTGTAAGTGGATCATCTCCTGTTAATGCGGAAAAACACCGGATCAAAATTTTCCCCCAATAGTCCGGATTAGTATGCAATAGTGTTCAAAGCTTTTTTGACCACGGTTATTGGCATTTGATTTCAAACATTGATGATTAAGTGCGTCTTCAGTTGCTGGTCTGCGCCTCCCGCTGGCGTTGCTAAGACCAACGGAACCAGCAAAGCGATGCTGTTATTCAGGAGGAATCACCTGCACTGCCCGCATGTCTCATGCGCGCGACACGGCGGCGGTGTAAAATATTTTACCCGCTTACAATGGAGTGAGCAGATTTCGGAAGAAAATTTCTATCGCAGTATAAGTGATAATTTGCCTAATCATAAATCCACATAAGCACTGGTTTCAAGCTTGCATTTAATAACGGATCAATGATCTCGAAACTCTTATTGGAAACTGCGGGACAACCCCACGTTTCCGGCGTTCCGTTTGGATAAACTTCTTGATCCGGAACAGCTTCCCATGAATGAAATACAACAAAGCGTTTAAAAGCATTACTATTAGTTGAATCAAGGCCATGGAGCGCATATTTAACGTGAACACCCCAGGAACTATAGCTTCTTTCTCCAATTTTGAATCTACCCAATGATGAGCAATGACTATTCTCCACATTACTGAATCCGGGATGGTCGTTTGAAAAATCATTACTCCAGGGATTGCCACAACAGCCATGTGCGACCAAAAAGCTGAGTGAGACAGTGTCCTTCTTAAAATCCCATACCATCATTCTTTTTAGACCCGAGTGTACACTCATGTCAATTAAAATACAAAAATCATTGTTGAATTCTTTGCGATTGCAAAAATCCAGCGCCTGTTTTGCTTTTATTCTCGCTGATTCAATATTCAGCGGTTCACCCTTACTTGCAGCTTCTTTGGGTACTCCATTATTACAGTATAAAAAAAACAGGGTGATCAAAACAGTGAAAGTGAGTCGCATGCTTTGCAAGGATACTTTTTCCTAAAACGCCATTTACTTTTAAGGTATTGCAGATAGAATCGACAAAAAAATGGGGTTGGTGAGCGGTTGATTCATCCCGCATTGGCGCTTATTTCAGATGTTATCATGACAATCACTGTTCCACTCGCCTGCAATTAGCCGCACATTATAAAATTCAATATCTTTAATAAAATTCTTCGCAATGAAAAAGCCAGCAGCAACCCATCTGAGAAGTGTAAAGGCCATGAAGCTTATTTCACTTAATAATCCTGTAGTACGCGATCTGCAAACCGATGTTGATTTACCTGAAAAGTATACATCGGCGCAATTAAAACAGCTGGTTGCCACGGCAGGAGGAACGTATAAGTTTGTTCAGCCCTACCTGACGTTGTCTGCAGCAAAAACAATTGATACCAGCAAAGGATACCTTACCGCTGCAGGCTGCAACAGTTTTTTTCCTACTGAACCCGTTATTGATTTTCCCTGGGGAGGTACTGGTTTCAGCGGTAAAATGGAATTATGGCTTACGAATGTAAAAAACGGGGATTCCTTCACCGTGCAGTTCCGTGTGAGTGTCGGCTTCTCTCCTGGTAAATCTGGGCAGTGGAGAATAGGCAGCAGCGACACCCAGGCACACTTTATTGCTATGGTACCTGTTTTCCAGAGTCTCGATTTTTATATACCTCCCATTACCAACGGAATGAACATGAGCCTGCTCACCCTTGAATCAAATTTCAATTCAGATGGTATGTGGACTTTCAAGGATGTGATTATTACCAAACTGCAGTGATTGTTAGCTTTCCGGACTCGGTCGTTTGCAGACAAGCATGTAGAGCGGCGAATGAGTGAATGTTCATTCCATACTTCCACAGTTTCTCCCGTTAGTCCGGATTGGTAATCACAGGTGTTCGAAACCTCCAGAACCCATAACTGGCTTAACTTTCATTCATATTTCTATCGGGAAAAGTGAACATAAAATTCTATCTCAAATAGTCATCAACTATTATCCCCTCAGAAAAAGCATGGTGCCAATTGTAACCCATTGCATTTTCAGTATAAAAATCTCTTAAGCAGATTGTCTGCAACGTATGCCCGGCAAGCTTTTGAGCATGTTTCGAACAGTAGTGACTACAAATCCCGACCAACGGAGTAAAAAGAAAACCTTCATTAGTCCGTCATTTATCCAATATGTTGAACTGTGTCCGCCAATTTGAAAGTCCCACAACTGAATGTAGTTGTCCTTGAGATAAAAGTTTGCACGTAAAAGTGAAATGGCTGTGCAACCAATCAACAAAATGCCTCCCGCTTTTTCGCTTTCAAAAAAATCCGGTAAATAGCTTAGTTAGTTTCATTTTTCTTAGTTGTCATTAGTCCTAGCATCATCACCAAAACGGAGAGAATAATTGCTTGTATGATGAGTGATTTATTTGCGATTGAAATACTTTGCTCGGGAAGTATAGCCAAGAAAAGAAGTATGCTAATTAACCCTCTCGGTGCAACAAATAACAGAGGCGATGAAGGAAGTTTTGAAAATTTAAGTGCAATCCATCTAACTAAAATAATAGATAGAACAATTCCTGCTGCCCAAGGAATTGTTTCAGGATTTAAAATTTCTTTGGCCTCCATCAGAAAACCAAATAGAAGAAAAAACAATGACCGAATAAGAAATGTAGCTTCTGTTGTAATCTCCTTGAACTTCTTTACTTCTTTATCTAATTTTTCAGGTCGTAATTTTTCTATCCAGTTAAACCGTTTCAGCTCGTCAAGGTTGCCAAGGAATAAGCCAAAAATAAGAATGAAGATTAAGCCAGGCAAATGATACACTTTTGAAACCGCATAAATTAGAATGACAATTAGAATAATCGGTGTGAAGGTAATGTGATGCTTAATGCGGCTTAATAAAAACGAAAGACCTAAAACAGCTACGAATGAAATGACAATTATGAGAAGAAACTGTAAAGCAAAGTTTCCAAAGGATTGTGCATTTATTATTTGATTTAGAGCAATGAAATTGAAGAACAGCACACCGAAAATATCCGACAAACTGCTTTCGTAAATAATAAACTCTTTGTTGAAAGCAGAAAGATTTCTGACGCTTGGGATAGCAATAGCACTACTGATTACGCAAAATGGAATTGCATTTACCAAAGCCATTTTATAGGAAACATGCCCTAAGTAATGAAATGCAAACGCAAAAATAAATGCCAAAACAAACATTGGAATGAGTGCATTGAGCAATGATTTTTTAATTACAGAGAGTTTGGATTTATTGAGTTCAAGTTCTAATGAACCTTCCAACACGATTAGGATTAAACCAATAGTTCCGAGTATTGGTAAAAGTGGATTAAGGTCAGGAATATGAATGTTGAACAAATCCACCGTTTGTTTTACAGCCCAACCTAACAGCAACAAAAGTATTACCGAAGGAATTTTTGTAAGCGCCGAACTAATGTCAAAAACATATGCTAAAAGCAGAAGCACACAAATAGTGATAATGATGGTTGTGGTCATTCGTTATTTAGCAAGGGTTAATAGTTCGGAAAAACTTGGCTCGTGAATTACAATGTCGGCATGATGGTTTACCAATTCGTCTTTGGAACAAAACGCTATTCCAAGTCCTGCCTCTTTTATCATGCAAAGGTCGTTCATGCTGTCGCCAATTGTGATTGTGTTTTCTCGTTTGATTTGGTATTTGTTTAGGACATTAAGCATAGCATTTGTTTTGCACAGTGTGTGTTTGCACAAACTTTCTGGATGGCTGAAAAAAAAGGATGGAATTTTGACTTCGCCTGTGCTGATGCTTTTTGAGAATTCCAGTTCATTAGATAGGGAAAAATCCATACCCAACTTATTTTTGATATGGTTGGTGATGCAATCATAACTGTCAGAAATTATTCCGACGATGTAACCTCGCTTCTTTAGTTCTGCAATAATTTCTTTTGTGCCTTTAATAACCGGAATACAGTCAGCTATTCCGATGAGTTCACTTATCGTTTTGCCTTTTAGCAAAGTAGCTATTCGCTTAGTAAGAATGATTACATCCGTTTCGGATGAACGAATGTTCATCAATTCATTTTTGAAACTGAATGTATCGGCACAAGTATCTATAAATCTTCCTTTCAAAAGTGTATTGTCCATGTCAAACACAATTAACTTGTCAAGTGTGTTTAGTTGGCTGTCCAAAGCAAAATCCATTTGCGAACGGATTTCATTCAACACTCCAAGTTCTTCAAAATTGTAATGGGGATTTTTTGAGGAAGCAGCTTTAAGAATAATCGTCTGTGCTACTTCTTTACTCATTTTACCAAGAGCTTGCCAAGGTTTGCTTTTGTTTTCAAGATACCCGATTTCTATTTCTCTCATTCGTGCATTCATAAGGTGCATGTCTATCAGTATGCCTATGTCCACACCGTAATCGTCTCTGAAATCTAATTGCAGAAAGTGTGATTTTTTTCCTGCAATCATTCCGCTTAAAGGTTGACTAAACCGAAGTAAGTCAGGGAAGAAAATGCTGAGAAGTGGTTTTGCCACAAGTTCTGTTACCCTACCAGCATTGCGATTGAATGAGGATTTTACAAAATCAACTTCACCTTGCAAGATGGGGTCAGTCAATAATTTAATGGTGTAGTGCGGATAGGGATCAATATCGCCATCAAGAAAAGCAATGATGTCATTTGTTGCACACAAAATTCCATCTTTCATAGATGCACCTTTGCCTAATTTGGTACTGGTGATAACCTTTGCTCCGTTTTCCTGTGCAATGGAAACTGTCTTATCAAGCGATTTGTCGTCCACCACAATTACCTCTGTTACATGCGGTTGCCCTTTTGCAAAGGTCACAACACTGGCAATGTTTTCTTCTTCGTTAAGTGTGGGTATAATTACAGTAATCATTTATCTTTTTTCGTTATTGTCAAAGTTAACTTTTTGAGCCGTCATGCCGTTATGAAAAACGGTATTTGTGCATGGGACAAAAGCCAATGTGAAGCAAAAATGCGTTGGCTTTTTGCGTGGCTTTGCTTCTCTTTTGCTTTTACGAAGGATAGCCAAACGGCTTTGCCGAAGTTTCTATTGTCGGTTGTTGTCCGCCCCAAAGTTTGATAATAGCACTGTCGCTTTGCAGTTGCAGCTAATCAATGGGTTGGGGATGTTTTGACCGAGAATTATTTTGGGTTTGATGTTTGAAGCTTGGCAAAACCAGACGTCATTGCGGATTGCGGATTTACGATTGCGGATTGGAGGGGCGCAAGCTGAATTTTCATCTCAGTATTCTCTTTTTGCAAACTATAAACTGCAGATTGTAAACTGTCAACCTTTGATTTTGTCTTCCGTCTTCCGTCTTATATCTTCTTCAGAAAGTGCTTGGATTCCCCTCGCTGGTGCGCGCGTTTCACGCGTATCATTAAGAACTCTTTCAAAAGAAATCGATCTCCAAAAGTCTTTTACCTCTGCTGTAATCAATGGCACTGCTGTATTTCCATAGCCATGGCTCTCGTTAGTCCGGATTTGTAATCAAAGGTTTCGAAACCTTCAGAGCCTATAACTGGATTAACTTTCATTCATATTTCTATCGGGAAAAGTGAACATAAAATTCTATCTCAAGTAGTCATAAACTATTCTCCCCTCAGGAAAAGCATGGTGCCAATTGTAACCCATTGCATTTTCAGTATAAAAATCTCTAAAGCAGATTGTCTGTAACGTATGCCCGGCGAGCTTTTGAGCATGTTTCGAACACCTGTGATTACAAATCACTAGTGTTCGAAACCTTACTGGTTTTCAGCTCTGCTTAACAAATCAAAGAAATTCAAGTTTGAGGTTTACACAGAAGACAGCCATTAGAGGGAAACAAAAGCAATGTCACGCTGAGCGCAAACTATTTTGCAAATCGAGTTCTTTAGCAATGACACTTTCCTAGCATTAAAGCTTTGATAGATTTTTCAATTGAATAACTGAAAATCGTCGAAACACTTTACAAACGTGCAGGATGTCAAATCGAAGCCGTGCGCGAGCCAGCGATTGCCGGGCGGAGCCGTTTGGCAATCGCGCTTTTTTTGGTTACTTTTTTTCTAAAAAAAAGTGACAGGAAAATAAATTCAAACTGAGCATTTTTATAACATGCTAAAAACCAATTGATAAGACAATGTGTCATTAGCAGCACTTCGACAACGCTCAGTATAAACTCAGTCGAAGTGCGACATTGCTTTTGTGGTCAGTTCTTCAGAAAAATGCCATGCTTCGACTCCGCTCAGCATGACATTTTTTTTACTACTCTCGTCACACAATGTTTCGAACACTTATAATTACAAATCCCAACCAACGGAGGGAAACGCGCGCACCAGCGGGGGCACCAGTGTGGAGAGCGACTGTAGACTTATTTCAGAACTATTCTTTCAAGGGCACACGAAATACGCGTACACCAGCCGCATGCCTGACTGAAGTTGAATACTATTGATTTTTTATATGGCGATGATAATGATGGTTTATCGTTGAATAGTAAATTTCCCTGCAAAGAATTGCTGATCACTTGTTCTCACAGTGTAGAAATACATTCCATCACTGCCGATTTCATCAACAGGAAGCTGGAGTTGGGTGAAATGGGATACGGGTATTTGTTGGAGCAATACGCCGCAAGAGTTGTAGATAAAGAGTTCTGCTTTTGCTGATGCAATGTTGGCAAGATTGAAAGTAATGTGGTCACTGGCAGGGTTCGGGTAAAGGGTTACTGCGACAAATGGTATGGCTACTTCTTCAATACCTACTGAAGTACAGGTAAGTATGTTTACCTGTGCATGCAATTGGATATACTCACCTGTAAGTGTTCCGCCTCCTGCAATTAACAGGTGGTTTCCTTCGGATACCACTGAATGTTCGAAAAGATTGTAAGGCAGTGATTGCGTTGACCAGTTGCCGCTCATTTCATCATAGATGTCAATTACATTATAATCGCCGGTAAATGTGTAGTTTTCTGTTTCAACAGTCATTCCGCCTACGAAGTAGGCTTTGCCGCAAACGGAAGCTGCATTTTCATTTTCATAAAACGCTCTTGCCACTGAAAGGGAATCAATTGACCACGTATCAGTGGTAAGATCATAGATATCTACTCTTTTACTTGGTACCCCATTTTCATCCGCACCGCCTGCAAACAGAGCTTTGTTTCCAACCGTGACCGCGCCAATGAAAAACCGTGGTTCAGATAACGTTGCTGTAGACCAGGTACCAGTGCTGAAATTGTAAATATCAATTTTATCGGTAACCGTTCCGGTCGAAAACTTAAATCCGCCGGCAAAGATGGCCAGTTCACCAATGACGGTGGTGCCCATACCTGCTCTCGCTTCGGAAAGCAGACCGATTGTCCATATGTTTGTTTCCGTGTTGTAGATATCCACTACAGCGTATTCTTTCTCCATTGAAATATCTCCACCGCCGGCAAATAACACCCTATTTCCCTTGCTCACTGCACCGATGCTGAACCTGGCTTGTACCAGCTGAGCACTACTCCACTGTTGTGTAACTGTATCGAAAATATCTACAGTGGTGGTGGTTGCGCCACTGCTATTGATTCCTCCGGCAAAGAGCACTTTGCTGCCGCAGCTTATTGCAGCAGGAAAGCTTCGGTCTATATCAAAATAATCGGACGTCCATAATTGGCTTTTGGTATCATAGATGTCAACCAGATTGGAAGTTCCGGCTCCGATGGCGCCCCCGCCGAAATATACTTTTGTTCCGAGCGTGGTGGATCCCATCTGGTATCTGAAATCAGACAAATTGGTGGTGGTCCATTCATCCTGCCCATAGGTTTTGGTGAAGGAGAGGAGCAGAAATGCGAGTAAAAAATATATCGTTTTCATGATGCTCATGTTTTTGGTATTGGTGAATTAAGATATGTTTTGTTAAAAGCTTCACTTTGCAGAGGTGTTGACCATGAATTGACTTCTGCGGATAGATTTTTTTCAGATATGTATTGACATAAGAAATTTCCTGCGCTGCATGTGAAATAAAATACGGCTTGTCCTTCTTTTGCTGAACAAAAAACTTAGCAAGCGGAAATGAATACGGTTTCATTTTAATATTATTTATTTCCTGCCCAATGTTCCGATAGCGCAGATACAATTCACATGACCTGGATTTTGCAGGTTGTCTTTTCGCCTTCATATGAGCGCATCTCCTGAGCAAAAACATAAGATGCTGCTAGGAATAGTAATGCAAAGACCAAAAAAGAGCGTAATACAAACAGGATTCGCAGTGAGAATTCGTTCTGCATAGATTACGGTTTAATTTTTAGTATCATCCTAATTTTCACCAAAGTTACTTGAAGTTGCTATGGTCTTGCAATGATAAAAATCATTTACATGAATGATTTATGATAAAATATTTTATTAATGAAATGCGGAAAAGCACAGAATATTGAAAATTATGAATTGCGTATTGGAACTACCATTACCAATAAAAAAAGCTCTCGTTAGTCCGGATTTGTAATCAAAGGTTTCGAAACCTTCAGAGCCTATAACTGGATTAACTTTCATTCATATTTCTATCGGGAAAAGTGAACATAAAATTCTATCTCAAATAGTCATAAACTATTCTCCCCGCAGGAAAAGCATGGTGCCAATTGTAACCCATTGCATTTTCAGTATGAAAAACGCTAAAGCAGATTGTCTGTAACGTATGCCCGGCAAGCTTTTAAGCATGTTTCGAACAGTAGTGACTACAAATCCCGACCAACAGTGAATTACTTTGTTATGGAATTGGAAGCACAGGGTATCAGTGCAGGTTTGAAATTTTCAAAACAGTAAAACCGCCATCGTGAGCAGAAAGTAATGAATAACCTGTAGTCTGCATTTCCTTTTTTTCAGAAGCCATGTTACCAAAAGGGACACGGCTTTTTTGTCAGGAGTTCAACTGTTCCAATATCGTTATTCTTTCATCTCCTCATTCTTTTATTACCTTCCAAACCGGTTTTTGTTTAGTGATTACTTCATCGAAATCCAAAATTGCTTCAATCCAAACATTGAAAACGAAAAATATGCGCATACAAAAAACAGTCTTATTGCTTTTCTGCTGCACTGTAATACATTCTGCCATCCATGCGCAAATCATTAAACGGCTTGATAAAAGCAAAATATCCTTTGCTGCATTAGACGATTCGATTCAATCCCTGATGAAGGCCGCCAATGTTCAGGGATTGGCCATCAGTATTTTTAACAACAATAAACCTGTCTATAAAAAGACTTATGGCTACAAACGGCTGGATACAAAGGAACCGATAAAAGGCAGTACAAACATATACGGAGCTTCCCTTAGTAAACCGGTGTTTGCAGTGATGGTGATGCAATTGGTGGAAGAGGGCGTTCTTGATCTGGATAAGCCATTGCAGGATTATCTGCCAAAACCAATTTATGAATACACACCATCAAAGAAATGGCATGACGACTACAGCAGCCTGAGAAATGATACGTTGTACCAAAGGATTACTGCACGGATGTGTCTCGATCATACATCCGGTTTTCCCAATTGGCGATGGTATGAACCTGATGAAAAACTAAGAGTAGATTTTACACCTGGTTCAAGATATAGTTATTCAGGAGAAGGACTCGTGTACCTGCAGGTAGTGCTTGAGTATTTGCTGGGCAAATCACTGGATGAAATGATGCACGAAAGGGTTTTTAAACCATTGGGCATGAACAACTCTTCTTACACCTGGCAACCTGAATTTGAAAAGGATTATTGTGTGGGCCATAGCGCTGCAGGTGAATTGTATGAAAAAGACAAGGACAATGATGCACGTTCCGCCAGCACGCTGGAAACTACGCTGGATGATTATACTTTGTTTGTGCAGGCCGTTCTGAATAACAGCTTGCTAAAACCTTCCGCAACGAAGGAAATGTTTACACCACAGATAAGAATCCGGAGCATCCAGCAATTCGGTCCATTGCAATTCCGGGATTCTACAGCTAATGATGCTATAAAATTAAGTTATGGTTTGGGCTGGGGCTTATTGCAATCGCCCTATGGGGCAGGTGCTTTCAAAGAAGGGCATGGAGATGGTTTTCAGCATTACTGCATTTTATTTCCAAAACAGGGAACAGCCATACTAATACTCAGCAATAGTGACAATGCTGAAAGCATTTTTAAATCATTACTGGAAATTGCGATCGGTGACACTTTTACTCCCTGGTATTGGGAAAATTATATTCCCTATGACCGGAAAGGAAATTGACTTCTTATTGAAATGAGGGAAATGAATATACTACCCAAATATGGGGGAATCAGTTCAGGACCTATTCACTATTTTACTTTCGAAAAAAATTTTCATCGCACTCCATCTATATCCAACTAAATAGCCTGAATGATACGCGTGTTGCTTTTTGAGGACAACCTTGACTTTATCGATAGCCTGAGCGAACTGATCAGCAATACCGACGGAATGGAATTGGTGGAGGTTTACAACAACTGCAAAAATGTGGTGAGAAACGTAAACTTTCATCAGCCGGATGTGGTGTTGATGGATATTGACATGCCTGTTGAAAACGGATTGCAGGGCTTGCGCAATTTGCGGGCAGCAGGCAATGAAGTAACCGTGCTGATGCTGACGGTATTTGATGACAATGAACGTGTATTTCAATCGGTCTGCTTTGGCGCAAGCGGTTATATTTTAAAACGCACAGTTCCGGAAAAAATAATTGATGCCATCAGGGAAGCGCATTCCGGCGGCGCGCCGATGACGCCTTCCATTGCAAAACAGGTGCTGAAGCTTTTCTCAAAACCATTTCAGCAAGCAGCGGAATTGCAGGCGCTGACCCCACGGGAACACGATGCGCTGTCACTGCTCGTGCGTGGTTACAGCTATAAGATGGCGGCGAACGAAATGAATGTAAGCGTTGAAACATTGCGCTTTCACATCAAGAATATCTACTCCAAGCTTCATGTCAATTCGAAAAGCGAAGCCGTGGCCAAGGCAATTCAGAATAAAATTGTCTAATTTGTTAGTGTGATGGCCGGAAGCATACAATCAAAAATTTTGAAGCATATTCTCATTTCCTGTTTTGGATTCGTATTGTTTGGGTGTAACAATTCCACGCAGATAAAAACTAATGCTACCGGCAAGAAATTATTCGACAGTATCGAAGTAATGCAACGATGCGATAGTATTTTTTATCACGCAGGCATGTTGAGTGATACGGCTTATTGTATCCGTGAAATACGGTATTTTAACAATGAAGATCTTGCGAACCAATATCCTCAGATGGTGGGCCTTGCATATTCGTCAGCCCTGGTCGCGACACAGTCTGTTCCCTGCGACTTAAATGGAAATAATTACACCGCAAACGTGCTGCGGCAAATAGAAATATTGGCGGATGTAACAGCAAACAAAAGGGTAAAAACGTGGGCTAAATACCTTAGGGCGAGGTACTATTGCGACATAGATGAGTATTTGATCGCATTGCCTGATATGCTCACCGTGTACAGCGAATTTGAGCAACAAAACGACAGCTTGGGCCAATGTATCACCAGTAAACGAATCGGAAATATTTACATGGGGAGCTATAACGATTATGATAAGGCCATTGTATATTTCAAAAAAGCATTGGAAAGATCAAATGAGACGGAAAAAAGCAAGAACATAGTGAATTTGTTCATGTGCTACCATGCATTGCAGAATGCTGATTCCTTAAATTATTATTACCACTGGTTTATGGACCGGTATCCGTTTTTATTTTCTGAGATTGACTTTATCAAAGTAAATACCCTGTATCAGATCTACTTGTACGACAAAACTCAAAACGGAAATATTGATTCAGTGAGCTATTATATGAAGCTACTTAACGGTCCGTCCCTTGGCAATACGATAGATGGCAATGACTTGCGCCTTTCGACTATTTCTTACTATGTCAATGTATTGCTGGAAAAGCGGGAATATGCAAGGGCAAAAGCTGCGCTAAGGGAAGGATTAAGAATAGACACCACCTGCGGATATGTCTGCACTTCAAGAGTGGATTTATACAAGTCGAGGTATAAATATTATGCGGCGACCGGAGATTTTACAAAAGCATATACCAGCCTCAATATTTACAATGAAGAAGTCGCGAGGATAAACTTTGCAGAGACGAAAGCAAAAATAGAGCAAATGAAAGTGCAGTTTGAAAATGAAGAGGACGAATTAAAGCGCATGAAGGCGCAGGAACAAAAAGATGCAGTTGCGCAACAGGAGATTAAAAATCAAAAAATAATCCGCAACGCACTGATTTTCGGAGCTGCGTTATTAATGGCTTTGATTGGTGTTTTAATCAGCCGCTTCCGTTTAAAACGCAAAATGGAAATGGAGCTGATCCGCAACCGGTTGAGCCGTGATTTGCATGATGATATCGGAAGTACCCTGAGCAGTATCAACATCCTCAGCCGTACTGTTCAGAAAAATATTGCTGCTTCGGGTGATGAAAAAACCAAAGCTTCCCTGGAAAAAATAAATGAACGCAGCCAGCGCTTGCTGGACAGCATGAGTGATATTATCTGGAACATCAATCCCGGCAACGATACCATGGAAGAAGTAATGAGCCGGATGAGGGAATATGCAACCACCATCCTGGAAGCAAAGAATATTGACTATGTTTTTGATTTTCCGGATGAAAAATCAACCATGAAGCTTTCCATGGATGTAAAAAACAACCTGTACCTCATTTTTAAGGAAGCAGTAAACAATCTTTCAAAATATTCAGCATGTACCAAAGCATGTGTCTCGCTCACTTTTGATGAGAAAAATATCTGTTTGAAAATTACGGATAACGGAAAGGGGTTTAATCAGCAGGAAATAATACATCGCGGTGGTCTGATCAACATGCAACACCGGGCGGAAGAGATTAAGGGAATACTTAGGATAATTTCCGAATCCGGAAAAGGTACAAGTATTGAATTGATGATGCCGAGATATTAATGAAGGCGTGCTTACCAAATTGTCGCTTAAGGATAATCATTGCTGTGGTCCCGAACTTGTTTCGGGATCTTTCGATTAAGCCGGGATGCCGAAATCAATTCGGCATGACAGCTCCGGTCAGCGACAATCAGGTATGTACCCTCCTGAAGTCCGGATAAATAAAAGCCCCGCACGTAAGTGCAGGGCCGGTTTGGAAATCTATTTGTCAACCGGAATTTACCTGCTGATCACCAGCTTTGCAATATCCGATCGTGCTCCTGCTGATGCGGCTATAAAATATATTCCGGAAGTCAGATCATTTGTTTCTATTTCATTTTCGGTTCCATCAGAAAAATTAATTGTCCTGACCAGTTGCATCATACTGTTATAGATTTTCAACGCAGTATGAGCGTTTGCACCGGCTATTTTTACGGTAATGCGGTCACTGGCCGGATTGGGATAGACGCTGATGGTTATTTCATCCCTGCTGTCGTTAACGGATTCCCCCGAAGTTATTAATGGTCCGGTGCTGCTGTTCTTATCATGTATGGTAAGGTTGCATGGATTGACAAAAACATCAATGATGTTGCTGCCGATAGCACTCAATATCGTTCCTCCTTGGAAAATAATCTGGTTGCCTGCCACGAAGTAAATGTTTCCAAGGACAGGTATAGCATTCAGATTGCAACCAGTCCCGTTGGTAGTGATGTCATTGATGGCACTCCAGGTTCCCACAGGAATAAAGTTGCACAGGTTCAGATCGTATCCATACTCGTCAAGCCCTACTCCAACTGCCCGCCATGCTTCGGCAACAGAAATGGCCTGCTGGCTGCAGTTACCGAATAAATCAATGGCAGCCTGTATCCAGGCATCCCGTGCATCGCCGTATTCTGCTGAGCCCCATAAATAAGTGTGAGAGAGAAAAGCGATGTCTTCCGCATCGTGTATATCAATTGGAGTTACATTATATGGAGTGCCATTATCATTGGTTCCGATTCCACCTGTTGCCAACAGATAAAACATAAAATTCTGAACCCCGCTGTTGGTATGTACACCTCCGTGATCTTCAGATGTGCAGCTATAAGCACTGTTTTCGTAGTCGCACCAGAAACCTCCTTTGTAAGTATCAGGATCATTTTTAAGTGACGGAAAGTTCATGCTCCTGATATAGCCGGTGCTTTTATCTGCGCCCACAAGCCAGTCAAAGTCAGTTGCGTCTAAGGTAAAATCATAAGGATCCCGCTCAAGGTCTGCTTCTAATATTTCACCCATAATATCTGCATATGATTCATCTAAGGCTCCTGACTCATCAGAATAATCCAGGTCTGCAGTATAATCATCCACACCATGTGTATACTCATGGGTCACTATGTCAAGGCAGGTGTAGGAATCGAATTCGTTGTTTTTATCATTACCGTAGCCAAAGTCAAAATCTTCCCAGGTTTCATCGTAAGCAGCATTGTTTCCATTGTTATCGGAGAAGCTGACATTCACGTTTACATCAAGATCTGCGTAGTTGTCATCATAGCTTCTCCAGTCAAAGGTCATCCAGTAATAGTCCAAAGCCTTTTGAATTCCCCATTGTGCCTGGGCACCATCACCCTTAACTCCGGTCAATTGCAATGGAAAATAATAACCATGGTCAAAGCAGATCTCTCCGTCGTTGTCGTAATCTTCCGTATGAATTTCAATGTCTCCGGCATAATCTGTGCAGATAAATTGATCTGTATTACCATAAGGCGTGCATAAGTTACCATTTAATGAAAATAATACCGGCTGCACGCCATTGAAAGGTAGAATAAAGTCCCAGTTGTTGCAGTTCAGTGAGATCGGTAATTCATTCACCAGTTGTCCGGTAGCTGCACTGATAAAAACATTTTTTGATGCGCCGTGTTTCAGGTTGAGCTCTACGCTCCAGCACAATTCGTAGGCAGTATTATCAAATGCTTTCCGTTCTGATTTTTTGTGATACATATAAACCAGTTTGGGATCTGGTTCCAGCTTTTTACCGGACAGTTTTTCTTTCGCAGAAAACCGGGAAACCAACACAGGATCTGTCCACTGGTACTCTTGCGGATCGATGTTTTGCAAAGCGATCCGGACCGCATCTTCTCCACTTAGCAGCGGTTCACGGTCTTCAAGATTTCTGATAAGGCGTCCGTTTGCCTTTTCAGCATTTCCATTTTTCTCAAAAATATTCATCACTGCACCGTGCACTTTAATGCCGTTGTGATATTGCTGATACCGGTAGATGGTTACGCCGGCAGTAGTATGCTCCTGAGTACGATACAAATTCATTTCGTCTTCTTGCTGTAATCCAAAATTGCTTTTATAGGTTTCAAAAATGTTATGCGGATTGATCTTCAATTCTTCTCTGAAGAACAGGAATGATCCGGCATCATGTATCCTGCAAATCTTATCCAGGGTGTGCCAGGTATTATTCGCTGCCGGTTGAGCAGAGCTGTTGTGGAATCCTGCGATCCAACAAATCGTGAGCAGTCCGATGCGCCGGACTATTTTTTCATTTATTACATTTTTCATGACGATGAGGTTGAGCTGTTTTTCAAATACAATTTCAATGTTCGATAAGAAACTATTTCTTATTACTCTTTAACTCATCCACCTGCTTTTGCAATTCAATCACGTATAGGGTAAGCTCCTCAATCTTCTTAATCATTTGAGCTGAGGTTTTGCCTAATTCCAATCCTTCATTTTCAATAACAGCTCCCGGTGTAACATCAGGCAAGTGCTTGTTTTCCTTAATAAAGGTTTCCACATACTTTAGTGACGGCAGTTTATAATCATCTGCAAAAACATAGTCGCACCAACCCGCTTCCACTCTTACTTCCTTTCCCCGTATTATGCCGCACACATCCAGCTTGTAGTTTGGATTGGCAGTGCCGATTCCCACGTTGTTGCCTATATCAGCAATGATCACATTGGAAGTTGCTTTACCGCCCCGGATAAAAGTGGTTTCATCAAAACCATAAGCAAAATGGGAGAATACCTCAGTACCCTCGAAACTGGCTGCATCATCAGCGTTTGCTACCTTCTTTACTGCCAGGGTGCTGTTGATTTCCGGTGCGTTGATGATCACCCTGCCGTCATTGGTAATAAACAAAGGAAGTGTTTGCGAAACTGTTTGATTGGCCGCTAACGTATTCGAACCGGTATAAAACAGCAGGTTACCGGATACAGGATCCAGGCTGATTTGAGCTGAGTATCCGGTACTCATAGATTTCCATGTATTGGTTGCGTAGTAAGCATTTAATCCGATAGCCGGATAATTCTGTACTATGGAAATTCCGGAAGAGCCTTGTCCGAAAATGGCAGTGGTTTTTCCAACGTTTCCTGATACCACCAACTTTGCCAGGCTGGCATCATCGGTACCTATGCCAACATTGCCGGGTTTATGCGCATACAAGCCTGAATAGGCCATGATGATGTTGCCCGGTGTGGCGCCTGAAGCCGTTGTAGGTGTAAAAGATGATAAATACATATTGTTGCTGCTTTGGGTAAGCGTTCCAACGTTATCTGTGCCGGGAGCGCCAAGCGAAACATATCCTGCCGGAAAGTTTACAAAGTTGCTGCTTCCTGCAATTGATAGTGCATTGCTCCCTGTGATTTCATTGCCGATCACATAGTCCGGAGAACCGTTGGCATTTACTATAAGTCCTGTTTTCCATTGCGGCACTCCTGTCTGCATATAGCGCGTGATTGCTTCGTAGCCATTGCCGGCACGGTCGATAATAAGATGCGAACTGGCCGCGGTTGATTTAATAAGCACATCCGCCAGGCCGTTCTGTTCCACATGCAGTATAGCAGCCGGGCTGTTTATTCCGATTCCAACCTGGCCTGTTTTTTTTATGGCCACGCGCACTTTGTTGTCGGTAATAAGATTCAAGTTTTGTTTGGTGGTGTTGCCAAGTGTGCTTGTTGCCGTGGGTGCATTGCCGCCTAGATTCCAGGTTTGTGCTTCAGCGAAGTGAACCAGTAAAGCGAAAAGGCAGATTGAAAAAAATGGTTTGCTTTTCATGGTAATAGGTTTTAGGATTTGCTTGAGATTATTTTCTGTGAAAAAAATCAGTTCACAAAAGAAGCCTGGTTAGCAGGCGAATGCACCTACATAAATAGGGGGGGCAGCAGTTGAGGTTGCGAATTTTGTAAACTGAAGCAAATAGTAGTTCTGCAGATGTCAAGCAGTGTTTTCCTTCAGATGGAAAAGCTCAACGTATACTCAGGCAAAAAGACATGTCTTTTGAACAGGCTTTTTCTTCGTCAAAAGAATATGGTATTTCTTTCAATCCCCGGATTTCAGGATGAGCTTTATCCTGTGCCGCATTCGGAACGGTTTTGTAAGTGAAGTGAATGCTTTTTATCGCGCGTTACACCGCCGCCGTATCTCTGATGAAAGCTTTGTGCTGAGAGCCGGCAGGGCCCGGGGGAATTCAATGCCCAACGCTTCAAACTGACGGTCACCTTCCATGCAGGATTGCTGCATCATGCGCTATTGGAAATTGACAAGGCTTGACCAGTTCGTAAAATGATGCACCGGAATATTCTCTCGTTAGTCCGGATTTGTAATCAAAGGTGTTCGAAACCTTTGAAACTCTTTACTGACTTCAGTTCCAAAGCATTTTTAATGTCTAAATATCGAGTCTGAACTTGTTCCGAAAAATCCTCATGTAGGTTTCTCGCTGACAGCAATCACATTCACGATGCCAAAGGAATGCTTAGATGGGTGAAAACGCTTGATTAAAACAGCTGTAATGTATACTGGATAAGCCTTTGAAGATGTTTCGAACACCTATGATTACAAATCAAGACCAACGGCGTAAAACTTTCCGGAAGGAACTCCAACACGGTAAACTTCCATCCTTACTCCAAAACAACGGGCTCCGGTAAACTTCAGGAGCCCGTAGTAAGTAAGATAGTTTAAGCAACTATTTCTGATACAGCAATTTCTGTTCTATTACCTGATCACTCATCACCACTCTCACCACATACCAGCCTGATGTGGCGGTGGATGGCATCGTGATTACCTTATTAAGCATACCATTTCCAACGATTTCATGAGCTGAATAAACAACCTGGCCCAGGGTATTCAGCAGGAAAAGATCAACAGCCTGATCTGGCAGGGAAGTAAATCGAAGGTTAATCGTGAAGTTTTCAGATACCGGGTTGGGAAACAGTTGCAGGGTTACCATTTGCTGATCGCCAATCCGCATTGGTGCGGAAGTGAATAGTTGTTTTACCGACCACTCAGAGGTAATTTTGGGTTCTTTCGAACAAATACTTTTTGAGCGCCAATAGTAGGAAGTATTGGGAGTTAGTCCGGAAAGAAGGTAAGTGGTGGAAGTTATTTTTGCCAGCGTATTCCAATCACCCGTACCTGCAACTTTATATTGCACTTTGTAATGCAATGCAGTCGGATTATTTTCCCATTGTAACTGCGCTGATGTGCTGCTGATATTACTCACTGCTAAACCGGTTGGATTATTGCATTCAATATTGTTGCCCATAGTATTTAAGTAAACAGAATAGCCATCCGTAAGATCCGGTTTACCGTCTCCATCCAGGTCAATTGCAATAAATCCGCTTAAGCCGGGTATCACTTTTTCTATAAAAGAAATGAGGCCTGCGTTTCCATTGTTTTGCAAAACAGTGAAACCCTCACTGCTGCTACCTATCAAGTCAACTTTCCCATCACCATTCAGGTCGCATGATGCATTGAAAAAAAAGTCAGCGAAGTTTTGCTCTGCATCGAAAGTAAATGAATCCACCGTGCTGGTGTTTCTCCAAAAAGAAATCCCCGAGGCAATACTTGCGAATACATCCTGTTTACTGTCTTGATCCAAATCTGTTGTATTGACCTGGTATGCCTGATTTTCTCCAAAAGGGAAGGTTAGTATATCTTTTGTGAAGCTGAACGAGCCGGTGGTACTGGTATTTTTTGATATTCCGATTACGTCGTCTTCATTATTCGGATAAACCAAATCAGGTTTGTTATCACCATTCAGTTCTCCAAGTGCCAAATACCTTGGAGCATAGCAGCCGCATTCGCCAAAAGACAAATCTCCTGTATGAGAAAAGGCGATGTCTGCAATAGTGCTGTTATTATGGAAAAGGTAAACCGTGCCATTTACATTATTAGCTACTGCCAGGTCAGGTTTGCCGTCGCCATCCATATCCCCTGCTACAATATCGTCATTAAAACCTCCGGCAGCAAAAGTGATTTTCGGCCCGAAGGAAATCACGCCCGGTGAGCTTAGGTTTTTAAATATGACTACCTGGAAATTCCAATAATTGCTGGTAACGATGTCCAATTTTCCGTCACCATTCACATCGGAGAGTAAAAGGTTATTGTAGGTGTCTTCAGTTCCTAATGCGATCAAAGGATCAAAGGAAATATTGCCCGGTGTGCTGGTATTTCTGAGGATGTAAATATCTCCATAAAATTCAGCGGCAACAAGATCCGGTTTGCCATCACCATCAATATCACCGGTAATTCCTCCTGATGGTTCTTCCAGGTCAATTTTCGGAGCAAAGGAAGAGGACGTAATATCACCTCCGCCCGGGAAAGTCAGTGCGAATGAAAAACCAGAATAGCCGGTAAGACCGATAGCAGTGTTGGTTACTGATATGGGTTGAAAGGTAGTACCTGCAGGCACCACTATTGATAGTTGGGAGCTGCTTGCCGCAGTAACGGTTGCTTTTACTGCGCCAAAGTAAACTATGTTATCGGCTACCGATGGATTAAAGTTATTTCCATAAATGGTCACACTGGTGCCAGCTGCTCCTGAAGTTGGATAAAAGGAAGATATGATGGGGGCTAACTGAGCCCAACTACTGGTTAAGCAGCCAATAAGTAATACTACTGGTATTAGTCTGATTGTTTTCATATAGCATAATTTTAGATTAAAGAGTGAATGGACAAAGATGATTTTTAAAGTACTGTTTGTGAATGATAAATGTCAGTTCAAAGTATGATTCGTATCAATTTTCCCGGGCTTCAGAATGGTAGTTGATGGTATGACTAACCATAGAATCTTGAATGCTATATGAATAGGAGCGGGCCCCGAAAAATTTCCGGAGCCCGCAGTAAGTATAATAGTATAAACGACTACTTCTGATACAACAACTTCTTCTCAAACACCTGATCACTCATCACCACTCTCACAATGTACCATCCCGATGTTGCTGAAGACGGCATCGTAATTACTTTGGTCAACTCGCCATTCACTACCTCCTTAGATGAATGAACGGTTTGTCCAAGTGTATTAAGCAGGTATATAGTTGCTGATTGGTCCGTGGTTGTGCCGAGTTGAAGATCCAATGTGAAGGATTCAGTAACAGGATTGGGATATAACTGCATTGATGTTGCTGGGTCCGTTTCAATTCTGAGTGTCCCGGTAGTGAAGGATTCTTTTGCAGACCAATAGGAAGAAACAACAGGAGTTGCAGAACAGATACATTTAACTTCCCATAGATAAAGTGTGTTTGGTATTAAGCCGGAAATAGCTATTGAGTTGGATATTATATTTGTAAGTATTATCCACTCATTGGTTCCAGCAGCTCTGTAACGAACGTTGTAACGCTTTGCCTCATCAACAATATCCCACTTCAATTTGGCGGAGGTGCCGGTGATGTTTACTGTTGCTTCGCCGGTAGGAACAATGCATGAAGGTGTGGTTTCAGGTGTATACTCCCAGAAATCATTGTAAATATCGTCTGATGAACCTAAAATTTTAAATCCCATGCCAATGTATACTTTCCCGCTAATAGAGAAACCAACTGCACCGGTTCTGGCTCCCCCGGGAAATCTTGTAATTCTCCAGTAACCTTTTATTGGGTCATATTCTTCAATATCGTTATATTCAATCAAATAGCCCAATGCATCACCACTTCCTAGGCCAACATATCCCTTTCCATTTGCTGAAAAACCAACTGCCCCTGATCTCCATCCATTTACACCTGCTATCTCATTCCATTTATCAGAAGTTGGGTTATATTTCCAGAAATCATAGGTTTGATATTCATCAGACCCTACTCCAGTTCCTACATATCCAAATTTGTCGATTGAAAAGGCAACCCCGCCCCAGTGTCCTAATCCTGGATAATTAGTTTTTTTGGTCCATTTATCAGCATCAGATTCATATTCCCAGAAATCGTTTGAAATTGTTCCACCATAGCCTGTACCAATATATCCATTGTTTCCAATGGAGAATCCAACGGCTAATTTCCGAGCTTCACCACCATAATCGGATTTTTTAATCCAGATATTAGTTGAAGGATCGTATTCCCAGAAATCTTTGTAGAGAGTCAAACCATTCGAACCCGTTCCCAGGTAGCCTTTGCTGCCAATGGAAAAACCTACGGCCCCTGATCTGCAACCGCCACCATAATCTGCTTTTTGAGTCCAGACATCAGTTGCCGGATCATATTGCCAGAAAGCTTCGGTGCCAAAAGCGCCAACGTAACCTTTATCGTTAATGGAAAATGCTACTGCTCCTGATATTGCACCACCGCCGAAATCGGCTTTTTGAGTCCAGATATCCTGCGCCCGGATACTGTTTAATCCTACTGTAAATAGAATGATGAGTATTGCTGTTAAGTTTTTCATAGCGAGAGTTTTTAGAATAAGTAATTCTCAAAGTTTCGTTCAAAGTGAAGAGAAATCCAATGACATGGATCAGCTTCATGATATATTTATAAAGAAACAAATTCCTTAATGAGGAGACGGTTCCATTTGGAACCGTCTCTCCATATGAACGGCTTCGTCAACTATTTTTGATACAACAAGTTCTGTTCTATTACCTGATCGCTCATCACCACTCTCACAATGTACCATCCTGATGTTGCTGAAGACGGCATCGTAATTACTTTGGTCAACTCACCATTCACGAATTCCTGAGAGGAATAAACAGTTTGGCCAAGAACATTCAGCAGATAAATGGATGCTGCCTGATTGGTGGTTGAACCTGATTCAATATTCAGCGTGAACTGTTGCGAAACAGGGTTTGGATATAGAGTAAGCGAATTGGATTGGTCATCCCCGATTTTGAATGGGGCAGTAGTGAAGAAATATTTTTCTGACCATTCAGCAACAACTTTCGGATCTTCTGAACAAACACTTTTCACCCTCCAGAAATAGGCAGTGCTTGGTGTTAATCCGGAAATGGGTTTTGAGTTGGATTTGGAGTAGGTTACTTTGGCTTTACCAGTTCCGCCCTCTGTATTGTACTTAATCACGTAACCCAAAGCTGTAGTAACATCATTCCAAACAAGATCGGCAGTAGTGCCGGTAATATTTATTGTTGCTTCACCTGATGGCACCTCACATAAAGCAGTATTTGTGACAGGAGTATATTCCCAGAAATCCTTTAGCGAAGATCCATTATTACCAAGGCCCAAATAACCTTTCCCGTTGATGGAAATGCCGGTTGCGAACTGTCTGCCTGACCCGCTGAAATCCGCTTTCTTTGTCCAGGTGTCAGCAACCGGATCATATTCCCAGAAATCCTTCTTATATCCGCCATCGCTGCCGGTACCAATATATCCTTTACTCCCAACTGAAAATCCGGCGGCAGCCGATCTTGCTGTTCCTCCGAAATTGGTTTTCTGTGTCCAGGTGTCAATAGCGGGATCATATTCCCAAAATTGATTGGTAACAACTCCTCCGAACGGGTTACCTGTGATACCGGTTCCAATATACCCCTTAGTTCCAATACTAAAACCGCTTGCCCAAGCACAATTTCCACCCGTGTAATCTGCTCTTTTAGTCCATTTATCTGTTGTTGGGTCATATTCCCAAAAATCTTTCAGGTTTGTCGCGGTGTTACCATTAGCTCCCCAGTTGAATCCTGTACCTGCATATCCTTTGTTTCCAATCGAGAAACTAACAACAGCATACCTTCCTGATCCGGCAAAATCCGCTTTCTGTGTCCAGGTATTGGATGCAGGATCATATTCCCAGAAATCCTTACTGAAATCGGTTCCTCCTTCGCTCCCGGTTCCAACATAACCTTTATTTCCAATAGCGAAGGCCATCCCCCTGTAAGTTGTATTTCCGGAGTAATCAGCCTTTTGCGTCCATACATTGGTTGCGGCATCATACTCCCAAAAATCTTTATAAATCGCGCCATTGTGATATCCGGTGCCAATATATCCTTTGCCGCCGATGGAAAATCCGACAGCTCCTTCCCTGGCTGTTCCTCCGAAATCCGCTTTTTGCGACCATATATTTTGTGCTATATCATCTATAATTCCATTGCAATCATCATCTGTTGCATTCATTATTTCAATTGCACCCGGGTGAATGGTTGCGCTTCCATCATTGCAATCGGTGCTGTTCGATACATATCCATTTGGAACAATGCAGTCTGCTGCAAAGTAGGTATTGGCAGCATCACCATAGCTATCGCCATCTATATCTGCATAAACTGTCAAACCAGTGCAGGTTTCCGGGGTATATTCCCAAAAAGATTTTAAGGCAATATTTGTTTGTCCTGTTCCAATGTAACCTTTGTTTCCAATTGAAAACCCTGCGGCAACATTAACGCCTCCACCTCCATAATCAGCTTTCTTCGTCCACTTGTTTAAATCAGGGTCATACTCATAGAAAACAGCACTGCCGACACCGGTTCCGATATATCCTTTATTTCCGATCGAAAAACCTACAGAATACTGTATGGCACCTCCTCCGTAATTTGCTTTTTTTGTCCATGTATCGGTGGCAGGGTCATATTCATAGAAGCTTGCGCTCAATCCATTCTTCCACCCGGTGCCCATATATCCTTTATTGCCAATGGAGAAAGCGGTAGGATCAGCCCAATCTCCTCCTCCAAAATCAGCTTTTTTGGTCCATACATCCGAAGCAGGATCGTATTCCCAAAAATCACTGTAATATTCGCCAATGGTATAGGTATAACCTGTTCCTATGTAACCTTTGCCTCCGATGGTAAAGCCTCCAGCTTCACTTCTGGGTACACCTCCAAAATCCGCCTTCTTTGTCCATGAATTTGTAACAGGGTCATATTCCCAGAAATCATTGTAATAGGTTCCCCAAAAACTGCCGCTGAAACCCGTCCCGATATATCCTTTCCCATTGATGGAAAGGCCAACCGCTGCAGCCCTTTCGCCACCTCCGAAATCCGCTTTCTGAGTCCAGGTATCTGCAGCGGGATCATATTCCCAGAAATCCTTAAACAGGGCGGATACTGTTGGTGTGCTACCTGTTCCTAAGTAGCCTTTATCTCCGATGGAAAAGGCTGCTGCTCCAGATCTTGCGGTGCCACCAAAATTTGCTTTTTGTGTCCAGGTATCTTGTGCCCGGCTACTGGTTAAGCCGGCTGCAAGAAAAAGAATGAGTAATAACCTGATTGTTTTCATATGCATATATTTTAGATTAAATGAATGATCAAAGTTTGCAAATTCAAATACAGAAATTCAATGATCTCAGGCAGGAGTGGAAATGATTTTAGTCAGGTTTAAGGGCAGGGAATTGCGGATTTCGGATTTGCGCTTGTCCGAAGTACACCAATGGAGCGGATTGGAGCAACAGTCATCATATGACCTGATACAAACCCGCAAAAAAGAAAAACTGCTTGGAAGTCATCGGATGACTTCATCACTCATTCCGCTTAAGAAGAACCCTGAATGGATTCCGCATTTATGGAATCACTGACAAGTATAAATCAACAAGAAGCAATCTCAAAATTGTTTTGACAAGCACCATGAAACAAACTAGTTGAGCAAAGCCCTTGAAATTTTCAAAATGGTAGTGATGTCTGGTGATGCTTCTCCAATAATTCTGAAGCCAGGCAAATAACCGTTTGGTATTTCATCTCCCGTTAGTCCGGAATTGTAATCACAGGTGTTCGAAACCTACAGAACCCTTAACTGGATTGACTTTCAATAAAATTTTTGCCGGGTAAATCGAGAGCAAGATCAATCTCCAACAGTTCATTGAATTTGTTCTCCTTAGCAAAAGTCTATTATTACTGATGCTCCATTATTCTTAATGATGCAAAGCCCCAAAATAAATTGCCTGTAATCTTTGTCCATCATGGGTTTACTTATGTTTCGAACACCATTGATTTGTAAGCCGGACTTGCTGAGAAGAGGATTATAATCCTCAATATACCAGAAAGTTCATCTCCCGATTAACTCGTTAGTCCGGATATGCTGCAGCGCGGGTAGGATTTTATTTAATGTTAACCGATTGAACTTTTGGCTTTTCAATTCATTTTCCTTCACCATCAATACAAAAATATAACGTCGTACTCATACTGGCTGGATTGAAAATCCCTTTGCTCAAGAGGCACGGATTACAAATCAAAGGTGTTCGAAACCTTCAGAACCCATAACTGGCGTAACTTTCATTCATATTTCTATTGGGAAAAGTGAACATAAAATCCTATCTCAAATAGTCATGAACTATTCTCCCCTCAGGAAAAGCATGGTGCCAATTGTAACCCATTGCATTTTCAGTATAAAAATCTCTAAAGCAGATTGCCTGTAACGTATGCCCAGCAAGCTTTTGAGCATGTTTCGAACAGAAGTGATTACAAATCCGCGCCAACGAGGAAAATTAGTGGTATCGTCAAACTTTTGATTCAGTGACAAGGTGATTGAGCCGAAGCTATATTATTACAATAAGGCTGTCTTTTTCAGGCAGCCTTTTATTTTAGCTGCATGCATAAACCCACATTTTGCAGTTCAAAATGGAAATGGGTTTAACCCCGACGTAGAACTGCTTAGGGTTTGTGAAACATTTTCTTTCTTATTAAAATGAACAAACCATTAGCAGTTCTAAGTCGTAGCGGAGCGGGATTTTTCAATTGAAAAATCCGGGATAAAAGGAAATTTGAATCTTCCCTTCCGTAATGTTTGATGAATTGGGTTTTCTCATTGTTCTGACGACGTACAAGCCAGAGATTCGGCAAGTGAGGCATAGACAAATGCTATTGCTGCAAAAGTGCATGGTATCGCTGAGCGTTTGACCTGGAAGAACGGTATACCGTCGATGGAAATCAATACCATCTTTTTTTTGATTATGCAATGAAAGATTAAGGATTCACCATTGTTGATTGCATCTACACCTGCCTTTCATGTAATGGAAGAACGGGCTCCGAAAAATACCGGAGCCCGAATAAAATCAATGCAACATTTTATTTCTGATACAGTAACTTCTTCTCCATCACCTGATCACTCATCACCACTCTCACAATGTACCATCCTGATGTTGCTGAAGACGGCATCGTGACTACTTTGGTTAACTCACCATTCACGAATTCCTGAGATGAGTAAATAATTTGGCCAAGGACATTCAGCAATTGGATGGATACTGATTGATTGAGGGCGGAATGAAATTGGAGATTCAGAGTGAAGTTTTCACAAGTAGGATTAGGATACAGGTTTAAGGAAGTTGACTTGTCGTTACTTATTTTCAGCTGGGCAGTGGTGAAGAATTGCTTTGCCGACCATTCGGACGTAATCTTCGGATCAACATTGCAAACACTCTTTACCTGCCATACATATTTTGTATTGGCCAATAGACCATCCACGGTTTTTGTTTGTCCTGTAGGCCCAAGCAATGTCCAGGTGCCGGTGGTAGCAACTTTGTAACGCAGTTTGTAAGAGGTTGCTGAATAATTCCACTTGAATTTAACAGAAGTTGAAGTAATGTTTTCAGTTAGCAGTCCTGTTGGAGGATTGCATACGATATCATCAACAATTCCATTGCAGTCGTCATCGACGCCATTGAATATTTCAAGGGCACCAGGATATATTGCTGCATTCGCATCATCGCAATCGGTACTGTTGCCAACATACCCGTTTGGAAGAATGCAATCCGCTGCGAAAAAACTGTTGGCAGCATCGCCATAATTATCGCTATCGGCATCTGAATATACAGTTAATCCGGTACACAAGCCTGCCGGCAAATATTCCCAGAAATCATTCTTCCTACCTGCATTGTTCCAGCCGGTTCCGACATAGCCTCTTTCGTCAATGGAAAATGCAACAGCGCTATTCCTTGTGCCGCCTCCAAAATCAGCTTTCTTAGTCCAAATATTAGTTACTGGATCATATTCCCAGAAATTTTCTGATGAACTAACACCGTCGTACCCAAGTCCCACATACCCTTTAGTTCCAATTGAAAAACTACTTGCATTGCTTACCATTCCACCTGCATAGTTTGCTATCTGTACCCACTTATCCGTATCAGGGTAATATACCCAGAAATCATTCATGTAATCGACGGACGAACTGCCAGTTCCAACATAAGCTTTATTTGCAATCACAAAGCTTGTCGCATCTTGCCTTTCCTCACCTTCGAAATCTGCTATCTTTGACCATGTATCGTTAACTTGATCATATTCCCAGAAGTCCTTTTTGTAAGAAGTGCCATCCCATCCGGTGCCAATATATCCCTTATTACCAATGGAGAATCCAACCGCTTTACTCCTTGCTGCACCTCCAAAATTGGATTTCTTTGTCCATACATTAGTAACCGGATCATATTCCAAGAAATCTTTCCGTAAGGCACTACCGACAGCCCCAACACCAACATACCCTTTGCTTCCAATTGAAAAGCCAGTTGCATCATATACACTACCTTTTAAAACGTCGGCTTTCTGTGTCCACACATCAGTTACAGGGTCATATTCCCAGAAGTCCTTTTTGTAAATAGTGCCATCAAATCCGGTGCCAATATATCCCTTATTACCAATGGAGAATCCTACCGCGAATATTCTTTTAATTGCTCCTACGTCTGCTTTTTGCGTCCATGCATCTTGCGGTTCATCAATAATTCCATTGCAGTTGTCATCAATGCCATTCAAGATTTCTAAGGCACCAGGATTAATCGTTGCATTCATATCATTACAATCGGTGCTGTCATAAACAAATCCATTGGGGACAATACAATCCGCCGAAAAATAGCTGTTTTCAATATGACCATAACCATCACTATCGACATCTAAATACATAGTCAATCCGGTGCATATGGCTGGAGAATATTCCCAAAGATAATTATAGTAAGTATTGGATCCTGGTAGAACTGTCACCCCTGTTCCTACGTAACCTTTTCCACCAATAGCAAATGCAGCAGCCCCATCTACGCCCGATCCTCCAAAATCAGCTTTCTTGGTCCAGGTATTGCTTATAGGATCATATTCCCAAAAATCTTTATGTGTACTTGAATAACCTGCTGCCAAATACCCCTTGTTACCGATGGAAAAACCACTTGCTCCATAATATAGAAATGCATACCCTGGATAGTCAGCACGTTGTAGCCAGTTATCAGTTTCAGTGTCATATTCCCATAAATCAATCATAATAGAACCCGAATACAAGTTCCTTCCTGTTCCAATGTACCCTTTATTGGCAATGCTGAAACCAACAGCCCATCCACGTGCAGCTCCACCAAAATCCGCTTTCTGTATCCAGGTATCAATATAGGGATCATATTCCCAGAAATCGGTGTAATAATATGGATAAGCGCCGCCGGTGCCGATGTATCCTTTGTTGCCAATGGAGAATCCAACGGCATTTCTCCTTGCAACACCTCCAAAATCAGCTTTCTTGGTCCATGCATTGTTCAAAGGATCATATTCCCAGAAATCTTTGTAATAGTTGTATGCTCCATCATATTTATATCCTGTTCCCAAGTATCCTTTGGTGCCGATGCTGAAACCTACAGCAGATAATCTGGATTCACCACCAAAATCCGCTTTTTGAGTCCATACATCTGATGCCGCATCATACTCCCAAAAATCAATATTATATGAAGTTGGGTTTTGCTCCTGTCCACCAGTGCCTATATAGCCTTTGTTCCCAATCGAGAATCCTACCGCTCCATATCTTGCTGTTCCTCCAAAATCAGCTTTTTGTGTCCATGTATCCTGTGCCCGGCTACTGGTTAAGCCGGCAGCAAATAAAATCGCGAGTAATAATCTGATTGTTTTCATATGCATATATTTTGATTAAATGAATGATCAAAGTTTGCAAATTCAAATACAGAAATTCAATGATCTCAGGCAGGAGTGGAAATGATTTTAGTCAGGTTTAAGGGCAGGGAATTGCGGATTTCGGATTTGCGCTTGTCCGGAGTACACCAATGGAGCGGATTGGAGCAGCAGTAATCATATGACCTGATACAAACCCGCAAAAAAGAAAAACTGCTTGGAAGTCATCGGATGACTTCATCACTCATTCCGCTTAAGAAGAACCCTGAATGGATTCCGCATTTATGGAATCACTGACAAGGATAAATCAACAAGAAGCAATCTCAAAATTGTTTTGACAAGCACCATGATGCAAACTAGTTGAGCAAAGCCCTTGAAATCTTCAAAATAGTAGTGATGTCTGGTGATGCTTCTCCAATAATTCTGAAGCCAGGCAAATAACCGTTTGGTATTTCATCGCCCGTTAGTCCGGAATTGTTAACCTGACTAACGTGTACAGGTTTACAGTTACCTGTTGCCATCCGATACCAACGATCGGAAGGTCGCGCAAAGCTTGAAAGGGATGGCTTTGAAGGTATCGTGCTTAAGCGCCTGAATAACGCGGACATGAGTCAGCTATGTGGAAGGAACAGGTTATGCCGGGTCGTGTGGTTACCGGTATTTTCAGCGGACTACTACCCCGAAGACAAAACCTGCATGATTGAAACAAATATTTACGCGCAGAATCCAAACAAGCTGCTGTGGACTCGTGTCCCATCCGCACTCAATACCAATAAATCCGGAGATACGACAGATGCGATTATTGCGGTGAACAAAGCTGAGTGGGAGCGTATGGGGTTTCTGCAGGAGTAGGTTGGTTGAAGCGGAAACGGTGACATTGAAGCTAGACTAATGTTTGTAATCACAATATTGCAAGAGTGCGCTTGGTAAGGTTTAGGTCGTAAGACTTAAGCCATAAGATGCATATCCAGTTTGACCAATGCCACGGGTCGATTGATTTTATGGAAACTTATAAGCAGTCCAACTTGGTCTGCTCCTGCATTTCGCGACGATTGAAACTTGGGGCGCATCTTGGGCTTACCAAGATTGTATTATGTTTAGTTTCAGAACACCGATGCTATTTATCCGCGTCTGTAACAATTAACTTGAACACCTGAGGAATGTCTTTCCTTCCGTCAAGGGTTACAAAGTAGATTCCGTCTGTTGCATTTTCAATACTTATTGGAATTTCATTAGTGCCGGCAACCAAATCTACCGAGGAATGATACACTACTTTACCAATTGAATTGGCTATTGTAATGCTCATTGTCAGATCTTCTGCTGTATGAATCATATATATGAAGGAACCAGAATTCGGGTTTGGATAGATAGCAGCTTCTGCTGCTGCTATGTCGGTTTGCCTGCACGTTACATTTATTACTGTTGCTTTTGATGTCTTGCTGCATCCGGTCATGGTGTTTGTTACGACGACTTTGTATGAACCTGCAGCAGGAGCAGCATAGGTAAGGCCGGTTGCTCCGCTGATCGAGTTGTCATTCAATAACCATTGATAAGTTTGTGAAGTTGAAGAACTGGCAGACAATGTATAGGGAAGTTGATTGGCACAAATGTTTTTGATACCGCCGGGAGTAATTTTTGCTAAAGGTAAATTATTCACGGTAACAGAAATGCCATTGGAGGTTGCTGTACCACATTCATTGTTCGTAGTACAAAAATAAGTGCCGGGATCCTTTGCCGTATAACTCTTTTTTGTAGCACCGGCTATGTTTATCCCATTCTTCTGCCATTGATAGCTAACTTGGGTGGAAGCAGTCAATTTCACTTTTTCTCCGCTGCAAAGACTGGTTGTTCCGCCGGCACTGATGCTGATTGATGGCAGCGTACAGGCAGGATTCAGTTGTACCAGCCAAAAATCATAGCCGCCATAACCAACCCCCACATCACCAGTATTCTGAGATTGCGTATTGCCACTGACAATATAGCCACCGTCTGATATAGGCAAAGCCTGAATTCCATAATCATCAAAACTGCCTCCAAGGCATCTTTGCCATTGCAGCGTTCCCAATGGATCGCTTTTCACAATCCAATAGTCTGTTTCGCCATTCGAAGCAGAAACATCGCCATTATTATTTGAATCGGTAGTGCCGGAAAGCAGAAAACCTCCGTCGCTGCATTCAATTACGGATGAAGCTCTTTCCGCCAAAGAGCCTCCAAAACAATTTTCCCATAATATATTTCCTGATCCGTCAATTTTCACCAGCCAGAAATCGTAATCACCATGGTTAGCACCCACATCGCCATTGTTATTTGAAGCAGTTTGAGCCGCAAAAATATAATTGCCATCCATGGTTGGTTGTATAGATGAGATTCGTTCGTCATCGTTTCCACCAAAGGTTTTCTGCCATATTTTATTGCCAAGACTATCTAGTTTCACCACCCAGCAATCTTCTCCGCCATGATTGAGCGTAACATCACCATTCGTGGATGAAGTATATCCTGCAACCAGCAGCCCGTGATCATTTGTAGGGAGCACATCATATGCAATGTCATAAGATGAACCACCCAAACATGATTGCCAAAGCAAGATGCCGGACGCATCCGTTTTTATTACCCATATATCATAACTGCCATGCGTACTGCCAACATCGCCGTTATTATTTGAAAATGTGGTGCCCACAGCAACATAGCCGCCATCAATGGTTTGACGAACGGAATAAGCAACATCACTTCCGTTGCCACCATAGCATTTCTGCCATTCCAATAATCCGTTACTATCAAGTTGCGTCAGCCAGAAATCAGACCCTCCGTGATTTGCGCCTACATTGCCACTATTGTTTGAAGAAGCT
Source organism: Chitinophagales bacterium (assembly GCA_019694975.1). Taxonomy (NCBI): domain Bacteria; kingdom Pseudomonadati; phylum Bacteroidota; class Chitinophagia; order Chitinophagales; species Chitinophagales bacterium. Next base: position 26,038 of record JAIBAY010000012.1, on the reverse strand, counting down.
TCACCAGCTACCAGGTATCCACTTCCATTGGAAGGAATTAATGAATACCCTTTTTCCGTACCAGTGCCACCTAATGATTTCTGCCACAAGAGTGTTCCTGCATTGTCGAACTTTGTTATCCAATAATCATATACGCCATGATTTCCTGTAACTAATCCATTTGTCGAGTTAGAATAACCCGCAACAGTGTAGGAGCCATCAGCATTCACCACCATGTTTTGAGCATAACCCGGCTTATCGGTAGAGGAACCTCCATAACATTTTTGCCAATGAATGGTTGGTTGTTGTGCATTTACGGTCATGAAACAGGTAAAGAGCATCAGGGTAGTTTGGAATATTTTCATAATTGAAATATTTTATTGCTTAAAATGGGAAGCAGTTATGATGTAATCTCAATTATTACTTAACTATGAGCATCCGGATTTGTTCGTTCCTGTCATTTCTTTTTACCCGTTAGGCAACGTTCAGGACATTTAACCTGCCCATGAAGATGATAGTCGCCAACCGTCGGTAATTAAAAGGGGAGTAAGCGAATGGTATTTTTAGTATTGTGCCTAAATATACATATTTTCAGATATGTAAACGGGAAATTTTAAATTTGGAGAGGATTCGTTAAGGTTGTGCAGGAGAGCAAGTTATTGTTTGTTGGGCAGCAGTGGTATCGCTGGCACCTGTCTCAACTTTGCCAAAGCATTTTTGAAACAGGCAGCTTAATTCCTGTTGGATAGCAGGATTTGCTATCTTAACATTTCAGAAAGTTATTCAGCAGCTGATTGCGGATGTTTTAAATCTTAGAGAGCATTACACGCCACCTACATAGTTCCAGTATTATTACTTTTAACCACTTACCTTGATTTAATTAAGGATGTATCATCTCAAAAAATTGCTTTTTCCAATAAGAGTCTTCACTCCGCTATTCTTATTGATCTTCCATACTTCTTATAAGGCTTTTTCGCAGGAACGGGTAAAAAATGTTGTGGTACTGTTTTCTTTTGGCCCTAATCTGCCTGCTTTCGAGAAGATTCTGACCGGACTGGACAATACCATTAAAGGCAGTACGGATGAACCGGTAAACATTATGACGGAGTACCTCGACCTCAGTCGTTCAACCAATGATGACTATGCCAAGTACATTATTAACATGTACAACGAAAAGGTGAATGAGTTTACTATCGACTTGTTGATTAGCATTGGACCTGGTGTTAATGATGCTTTGCTTCAATATGGTGATAGCGCATTAAAGGCACTTAACATGATTAATGTTGACCTTGATTTGCCGGGAAGAAAATCGATACATGACCTTGGCAATAGTAACAGTAAAGAAATTTTCCTTCGATTTCAACCTTCCCAAACGTTGCAACATGCCTTTGACTTATTTCCGGATCGCAAAAATATTTTTGTAATAAGTGGTGTATCGAAACTTGATGCCTATTATACGTCATTAGTCAGGCAATGCAAAACTGAATTTGAGCCTGCCTACCAATTCAATTTTGTTTCTAATCAAACTTTAGATTCAACCATCCGTTTCGTAAGAACCATACCACCGGAAAGTATTGTATTTGTCACCGCTTATTTGCAGGATGCCGCCAGGGTTAGTTTTTCAACACCTGAAATAATGGATTTGATTTCAAAAAACTCGCCTGCACCTGTGTTTCTGAGCATAACCGATGGAGGTTTTAAAGGACAGGGAGGAGGCATTGGTGGTTATCTTTTCAGTTACGTTAAGCTTGGTGAGGAAATCGGTAGAGTAGCAAATGAAATGATGAACGGCAAACCAATTTCTGAAATAACTGTTGACGAAAAATCGAACTATCAATACATGTATGACTGGAAGGAATTGAATCGATGGCATTTGACTGACTCAAAGGCTATTCCTTCAGGGAGTTTGTTTTACAATAAGGAAACAAGTTTTTTTGAACTATATAAATGGTACCTGTTTGGAACATTGTTATTCGTCGTTACACAAATGATGCTTATCATTTATTTATACCGCACCAATAAAAGACAGAGAGCACTCAATAAAAAAATGCAGGTTACTGAGAGAATGCACAGGGAATTGGAACATACCGATCGGCTTTCTAAAATGTCAATACTCACTGCTTCCTTATCGCATGAGTTGTTTCAGCCGCTTGCAGCGATAAGATTCACAGCACAGGCGGGCAAACAATTTTTGCTTAATGATAAATTGGATGCAAATAAAGCCACACAATTATTTGAGCATATATTGGAAGATGAATCGCGGGCAACCAAACTTATCCGCAGTGTAAAGAGTTTGATGAAATCAGAACCGATGGGCAAGGAAAATGTTAGTCTCAATGCCCTTATTGATGAGACCCTGGACCTCGTGAGAACAGAAGCGGAACGAGCGGGAATATCGATTGATGTTGAATTGGAAACTGAAATTACTGTTGTACTCGGAGACAAAATTCAATTGCAACAAGTGCTGATGAATTTTATAAGGAATGCATTTACAGCGATGGCGGAAAGTGAATCGCGAAATAAAAACCTGAGAATAGTTTTAAAAGTGATGCAAGATGAAGCTGTTGTATCGGTAACGGATAGCGGTCCGGGACTTGCTGCAGCAGTTAAAGAAAAGTTATTTAAGCCATTTGTTACTACAAAAAAGGAAGGCTTCGGTATTGGTCTTGCACTTTGCAAATCGTTAATTGAAAAACACAATGGAAAAATAATGTTTGAAAATATTCCTTCAGGTGGGGCTATGTTTGCTTTCAGTCTCCCTGTAATCCGTAAGAAATAAATGAGTGCAATTGTTTTTATTATTGATGATGACATCTCGGTGAGACGGTCGCTCTCGTTGCTTCTTGGTGCGTACGATTATAAAATTGAAACCTATGAAAGTGCAGAAACTTACCTGGAGCGGGATATGCATACGGGTACCGGCTGCATTATACTCGATATTAATCTTGGCGGGAAATCGGGGATTGAACTGCAGAAGGAACTGATAAAGGCAGGGCAACACTTGCCGATAATATTCATTACAGCCAATGGAAATGTGCATTTGAGTGTGGAAACCATCAGGAAAGGTGCAATCAATTTTCTTGAAAAGCCATTTAAGGAAGAGGAGCTGCTGAATTCCATATCAGAGGCTATTCTGCTAAGTGAAAAATTAAAGGCAGAACATGATAAATCAGCAGCCGCAAAAAAGCTGATGGAATCACTTACGCCAAGAGAAACAGAGATTTTGAAATTTCTTATTACCGGAATGCTGAACAAACAAACTGCCGGAGAACTCAACATATCAGAACATACTGTTCAGCTGCACAAGTTGAGCATAACCAATAAACTTGGTGTAAAATCCATTCCCGAAATGATAACAATTGCAAGAGATGCGGGGATTATTTCTTAAAGCAGGATTGAGCTTCAAAGACCTTTTTCTTCTAAATTCAACACCATTCTTAAAGCCTGGATGGATATTTAATAAATGAAACACCGTCAATGCGCTCCCCTTTCCGATCGCTGTCAGAGCCAAAGGGCGCAAACGAGCGGGTATCCCCTTCAGGGTGAGGGTGCATGAAGACCTTAAGTATCACCATAACTATCAGCACAAAAAAAGAAGTTTAGACAGGCCTTTCATCCCTCAGGGAACAGGCAATATTTATGGCCTTAATGCAGTCTTTCAACCGCTGCATATAGAATGAACATTCTATTGACAACACTTCTGATGCAATCTATTTTTGCCGGGTGATTTACATTATAGAAGATGATAGTTCAGTGAGGCGTTCTTTTGAGATTTTCCTTGATGCGGCGGGAATGGAATTTATGTCTTTCGGAGATGCAGAAGCGTTTTTGGCTGATGCAAGCTACTCGGATAACGATTTGCTTTTGCTTGATATTAACCTCGCAAAAATGAGCGGGTTGGATTTGCTGCACAAGCTTTCGGCGGATAAGAAACGTATCAACGCTATTGTGATAACTTCATTGGAAGATGTGCGTTCGCGTGAAAGTTGTAAACAATATGGTGTGAAAGCATTTCTGCGCAAGCCGGTGGATGGCGAAGCATTGATGGATTTAATTAAGTATAACCTTCATGCATAAACAAACATCAGCGGAAGCGGTTGAAATTGAATAATGATAATCAACAGAATCCTAAAACGGACAAGCCGAACACCGTTTTTACAAAGTAGGCATAAACAATTTAAATCTATTTATCATGAGTTATTTTAAAGCATTTACGTTTTCTGGGAAAAACGAGGCAGGAAAGGCACTTGACAAGTTAGAATGGAACAATACGTCCTATTACTGGCTTGATGATGTAGCTGAAATTTCCGTAAACAAAAGAGGGACTTATCGTGTACACAGTACATGGGCACAGGACAGCAGCAATGTTCCCGGAGGTATCGGATACGGGGCATTGGTGGGAGGTTTAATTGGCTCATTGCTTGGACCGGCAGGCACTGCTGCAGGTGCGGCATTAGGTGGTTCAATGGGCGGTTTTGTTGGAGCAAGCTTGAATGTGGAATTTAACGATCCTGTTCTGGACACGTTTGCTGCTTCCTTGCTGCCTGATACATCAGCATTAGTAATTATCGGTGACCAGCCAACCATCGCAGCTGTTACAGCAGCTTTAGTGGAGTATAAGGTTCAGGCATTTGAAACCGAACTCGATAAGGATGCTGAAAAAGCGCTAAGAAAAGCCCTTAATACGGCTGTTGCAGCTTAATCACTATTTCCGTTTAAATATCGGTTGGTGCATTCATCAACCGATATTTCAATGAGCATACTAATAACTATACCGGACAATTCAAAAATAAAAACGGACAAGCTGAACACCGTTGATACAAAGTAGGCAACCCAAAACTAAAATCTTAAAAAAATGAAAAGCGTAAAATTCATTTTAAGTGCAGGTATTATGCTTGCCATCTGGTCCTGTTCTTCACCTTCTGATAATGCTGCAAAAAAAGCTGATGAAGCAGTTGCAACTGCGGAAGACCAGGCTACTGTTGCAGCCGAACAAAGAGCAGCGGCAGACGCAAATGCCGTAAATGCGGTTGCAAACGTAGTTGTTGCAAATGCAGATGAACTAATGAGTAAGGTTCCCATGCCAACTTTTGCAGGAAAGGAAGCCGAACTGTATGCAAAGGCAATTGGCAATCATATTGTTGATTTCGTAAATGCTAAAGATGCCACACAGGCTTCTGTTTACGCTGCTAAAGTGAAAGATGAATTAACCAAAGTGGATGAATTAACTGCAAAGGGCAAAATCTCCGCAGCCGATTCTAAATCAATCAAAGACTATGCAACTGCTTTAATGAAAGCAGCCGGAATTACCCCAGCTCAGTAAGGATGGTTAAACAATGAAAAATAAAGCGGACATGCCGAACACCGTTTTCACAAAGTAGGCAATACTTTAAATCATAATAACATGTCACACAAATTATCTGATGGGTTAGCCACTTTATCCTCAAAAGCAAAAAGCGTAGAAGACAGAATTGCACAGGCAAAGGCAAATAACAAGGAAAAATTAGAAGCTCAAATTGCTGAAGCAAAAGCCTATGCAGAAAAAAAGAAAAGCGAATTTGTTTCCAAAGCTGATGCAACAAAGGCCACTGTAGAAGGAAAAGTTTCAACGGCAAAAAGTTCTTTCAAAGAAAAGCTGGCTCACCTGAAAGCTGCTGCCAGTGCAGAGAAAACTGCCATTGAAGCAAAAGTAGCTGCCAGGAAACATGACATTAAATTAACCGATGCGGAATGGGATTATGAAGATGCTGTTGAATATGCACAGGATTGTGTTGACTGGGCTTTGATTGCATTGGCCGATGTAGAAGAAGCAGCTTTGGAAGTGCTGGATGCTAAATTAAAAGTGGATAGTTTACAAACTGCTTAGCCCTTCAGGAATATTCAGAAAATTTCTCTGCAATGTTTCTTAAATAAATATTCAATTAAATTTTAAACTAAATAAATTATGAAATTAAAATCACTGTTAACCACGCTGCTAATAGCTGCAACATGCATCAGTGCACAAGCGCAAAAAAAGGATGCTGCAAAAGCACCTGCAGGCAAACCAAATATTGTAGTCATCATGGCTGATGATATTGGGTGGTTTAATATCGGAGCCTATAACCAAGGTATGATGGCTGTTAAAACGCCCAATCTCGACAAGCTCGCTGAACAAGGTATGAGGTTTACGGATTATTATGCCGAGGCAAGCTGCACTGCGGGCCGGGCAAATTTCATTACAGGACAGTTGCCAATTCGGACGGGAATGACCACCGTTGGGCAGGCAGGTGCAGCTATCGGTTTACCGTCTGCGGCCTGTACCATGGCCAGCGCTCTTAAAGACCTGGGTTATTCAACCGGACAATTCGGAAAAAACCATTTAGGCGATAAGAATGAGTTCCTTCCAACTGTTCATGGCTTCGATGAATTCTTCGGCTACTTGTATCATCTGGATGCCATGGAAGACATTTATGATCCCTCTTATCCAAAGGATTTAATAAACACTGTTGGTCCTCGTAACATTGTTCACTCCTGGGCTACTACTACTGATGATGCAACAGAAATGCCACGATGGGGCAAGATTGGCAAACAGAAAATAGTGGACGAAGGTCCAATGCCACCACATCCGGTTGAAGGAGTTAAATACAATATGGAAACAGTGGATGATGCATTTCTTGCTTCTTCAATTGAATTTATGAATAAGGCAAAGAAAGATAACAAACCGTTCTTCTGCTGGCTTAATCCTACTAGGATGCATGCCGTTACACATCTCTCACCAAAGTATGAAAAGATGCGTAATGCCGAAAATAATTGGACTATTTCTGAAGCAGGTATGGCTCAGCTTGACGACATTGTTGGGTCTGTTATGCAATATCTCAAAGACAACGGAATGGAAGATAATACGATTGTTATGTTTACAACTGACAATGGTACGGAGAACTTTACCTGGCCGGATGGCGGTCAAACTCCTTTTGCCGGAGGTAAAGGCACTGTTATGGAAGGAGGCTTCCGTGTGCCTTGCATCCTGCGCTGGCCGGGACATGTACCTGCTGAATCTGTTCAAAACGATATATTTTCAGGATTGGATTGGTTCCCGACATTCTTAGCAGCTGCAGGTAATCCGAACATAATAGATGAATTAGCTAAGGGAAAAACTATTGATGGTAACACTTATAAAAACCACCTGGATGGTTATGATCAGACTGCACTCATTACCGGCAAAGGTCCCTCTGCACGACATGAAGTATATTATTTTGCAGAGTCCACAATGGGGGCGGTTCGCCTCGATGACTTCAAGTATCGTTTCGTAGATCAGCCAGGTGGTTGGCTTGGCGGAACTGTTAAGCCAAACTGGCCTATACTGACTAACCTGCGCCTCGATCCATTCGAACGTACAGGTATGGGGCAATCTATGATGTATTTTGATTGGTATGAATTCCAATTCTGGCGTTATGTTTTTGTTCAGCAGCAGGTAGGCAAAATAGCCCAAACGTTTCTTGACTATCCGCCTATGCAAGCTGGTGCAAGCTTCAATCTTTCTGCATTAAAGGCAGAACTGGAGCAGAAGATGAAAGACATGAATAAGGATAAATAATAATCTTATCTGAAAATAACCAACGGCCATTTCAATAAGTGACCGTTGGTTTATCAATGATGTATATAAATTCATGAACTCAATTCTAAATCAAATAAATTATGAAAGTAAAAACACTGTTAACCGCACTGCTAATTGCTGCAACATGCATTAGTACGCAAGCGCAAAAAAAGGATGCTGCAAAAGCACCTGCAGCCAAACCCAATATCCTCATTATAATGGGTGACGATATTGGTTCGTTTAACATCAGCGCATACAACCTGGGAATGATGGGTTACAAAACGCCCAACATTGATCGCATTTGCAAAGAGGGCGTCTTATTTACGGATATGTATGGTCAGCAAAGCTGTACAGCGGGACGCGCAGCTTTTATTACCGGTCAATCACCTATTCGTACCGGACTCTTAAAAGTTGGTTTGCCGGGTGCCAAGGAAGGTATTACTAAACTTGATCCAACGCTTGCTGATTTGCTGAAACCTTTAGGCTATCTCAACGGACAGTTTGGGAAAAACCATCTTGGTGATTTAGATGAGCACCTTCCAACCAATCATGGTTTTGATGAGTTCTTTGGAAACTTATACCATTTGAATGCAGAAGAAGAACCGGAAAATCCGGATTATCCCAAGGACCCTGATTTCAAAAAGAAATTTGGTCCTCGTGGAGTAATTCACAGTACAGCAAATAGCGATGGAACACAAAAGGTAGAAGACACCGGTCCGCTTACCAAGAAAAGAATGGAAACAATAGATGCAGAGGTTACTGCAAAAACGCTGGCCTTTATGGAACGTGCAAAGAAAGAAGGCAAACCTTTCTTTATCTGGTATAACACCACCCGTATGCACGTTAATACGCATCTCAAGGCCGAATCAGATGGCGTCACAGGACTTGGTATAGAAGCGGATGGTATGGTTGAACATGATAAAATGGTTGGGCAATTATTAGACAAGCTGAAAGAACTTGGTATGGATGAAAACACAATTGTTATGTACACAACCGATAATGGTGCTGAATTTTTTGCCTGGCCCGATGCCGGAACTTCTTATTTCCGCGGTGAGAAGAATTCGCAATGGGAAGGTGGTTATCGTATCCCTGCTATGATAAAGTGGCCTGGTGTTGTAAAACCAGGCACCATAAATAATGAAATCACTTCGCTGGAAGACATGGTACCAACGCTTATGGCTGCCGTGGGTGACCCGAATATAAAGGAAGAATTGTTGAGTGGAAAGCAAATTGGTTCTGCTAATTATAAAGTACACTTGGATGGTTACAACCTGATGCCAGCCTTACAGAATGGTGGCGAATGGCCGCGTAAAGAATTTATTTACTGGACTGATGGCGGCAGTGTAGCAGCGCTGCGTTATGAAAACTGGAAGATTACTTTTTTACGTCAGGATGCACACGGGATGCACACATGGATTGAGCCTTTCACTGAATTGCGTGCCCCAATGATTTGTAACCTTCGCATGGATCCTTTCGAACGTGCGCAAGATGAAGCAGGCGGATATGATAAATGGTATTTCATGCACATGTTTGCCTTTGCACCGTCAGCAGCGTATGTTGGAAGGTGGATACAAAGTTTCAAAGAATTTCCACCTCGTATGAAACCGGGAAGCTTTAGTCTTGACAAGGCAATGGAATCAATAACATACGGCTCATCAGGAGGCAGCAAATAATAAACTTTTAATTTAAAACCAGCGGTCATTCATCTGTGACCGTTGGTTTTTATTCTAATAAATATAAAAAGTTAAATCTATAAGATATGAAAATTAGAAATTATATAGTTGCAATTGTCCTGCTTGCATCAACAGTTTTACTGATCAGTTGCAATCAGCAAAAAGTAAAAACGGAAGCAACAGTTAGTGTAACTGATAGTGCAACTGCCGATCCATTGCCATCGTGGAATGAAGGCAACGCCAAACAATCTATCATCGACTTTGTAACAAAAACAACAAAAGATGGCGGTGCAGATTTTGTTCCCGTTAAAGACCGCATTGCCTGCTTTGATAATGATGGAACATTATGGACAGAGTCGCCTCTTCCATTTCAATTATTTTTTGCGATTGACCGCATTAAAGCAATGGCGCCACAACACCCCGAATGGAAAAACAAACAACCTTTTAAAGGAGTATTGGAAGGAGATATGAAAGCCGTATTTGCAGGTGGTGCGAAAGCATTGGGAGAACTCGTTATGACAACTCATACAGGAATAACAACAGATGAATTTGAAAAAACAGTGAAAGACTGGATGGCAACAGCTACTCACCTAAAAACAGGTAAACATTATAATGAAATGGTTTATCAGCCAATGCTCGAATTATTAAATTATTTAAGAGCAAACGGTTACAAAACATTTATTGTTTCGGGCGGTGGAATTGATTTCATGCGTGTATGGGTTGAACAGGCCTATGGCATTCCGCCTTACCAGGTGGTTGGAAGTTCAACCAAAGTAAAATATGATACAAGCGGAGCACAACCGTTTTTATTTAAGCTGCCCGAACTCAATTTCTTTGATGACAAACTTGACAAACCTGTTGGCATTCATGAGCACATAGGTATGCGCCCGGTATTTACTGCCGGAAATTCTGATGGTGATTACGGCATGCTGCAATACACCAGCACTGGCAGTGGTCCGCGTTTCGGATTATACATTCATCATACCGATTCGGTTCGTGAATACGCTTACGACCGTCAATCAGCATTAGCCAAATTAGATAAAGGATTGGATGATGCTGCAAAATATCATTGGGTAGTGGTAGATATGAAAACAGACTGGAAGAAGATTTACCCGTTTGATAAATAATTATTTTAAAAAAACATGAAGTGGTATTCATCCATAGCAAGTAGAATAGGTAAAGGCATTATTCAGTTTTTGTTACCAATACTTATTTTGATCTTTATTTACGAAAAGGCAATATCCGTTGCCCAACGTATTATACAACCCTTAAAATCGTATGTACCTGAGCAAAGAATTTTTGGTGTAGGCATGTTTACACTGCTGAGTATTCTTTTTATTTTAATTGTCTGTTATGTAGCCGGATTGCTGTCGGACCGGAAATATGTAAAGGCTTTTCTTGCATTTATTGAAAACAATCTGCTTGTTTTTATTCCCGGATACACTATGCTAAGATCGAGTGCAGATGCCACCGTAGAAAATACGGATAACAATTGGAAAGCGGTTATGGTTAACGAGGATGGTGATTGGAGTTTCGGCATAGAGGTGGAGAAACGAGATGATGGTTACAGCATGATATTTTTTCCGCAACCACCTGACGCGAAATCAGGCGACCTGAAACTGATGAAGGAAACGAAATTCAGGAGAGTAGATTTTCCAATGAACAAATTTGAAAAAATTATCAGGAATTACGGACAAGGTTCAGCAGTTATCCCAACCTGAAATTCTGCGATACATTTTATGAATCATTAACATTAAGCATAAAGTGGAAATGAAATGAAACAATTATCATCCATTAAAAGCATAAGCTTTTTAGCGCTGGTTTTATTTACATTCTCATTAAGACCTGCATACGCACAATCGGATATTGTGGCAATTGATGTGTTGTTGAATCCTGATCAGACCATGCTTGATTCTGCAAAAGCATATAACCTGCTGATGCAGAGAAATTATTCCGGGCCGGGCAGTTATTCACTTGACGAATTACACACCCCGCACATTACCGTGTTGCAATGTTTTGTAAAAAAAAGTGACCTCGAAAAAGTATATGATGCGGTATCCAAAGTAGTGAAAAACGAAAACCCAATGAAGGAAAAACTTTCATCAAAGGGGTTTTATTATTTCCCTACCAATGATTTGGGATTAGCCGGTATTACTATTGATACCACCCCTGCGCTGATGCGCTTTCAGGCAAGAATTATTGAAAAGTTACGGCCATTCATTGTTACGGGAACCAATGCAGCATTTATTCAAAATGCAGATGGAACACCGATTGCAAAGGGAAGCGATACTTATGTTAACGGATTTATTCCTGACCATAGCGGAGCCAAATACAATCCACATGTTACCATTGGATTGGCGCACCAGGATTTTTTAAAGGGACTGCTTGCCAAACCTTACAATAAGTTCACATTTAAATGTGCATCAGTAAGTATTTATCACCTCGGTGATTTTGGTACGGCAAGGACTAAACTTTGGAGTTCAGGTAGTCTTAAGTAAAATGAAGCGTTGTGACAACTTTAATAATTTAATGTTTGGCGAGCTTCAAAGAATATGAGCAATAAGCCCTCAAGTCATTTTCAATCCAAACAGCGTAGCATTGAAGAACGCTTGGCTGCCGGAAAGGAATTGCGTAAAAAAATTCCAAGGGCAGTACACGGAGACTTTAATCCATCGCCTGACAGAGTGGACCCGATTGCTATTTTGGAAAAGCAGGCAAAAACGCGATTACCGTTTTTAGTGCCTATACGTTATGCACGTATGCTGGAATCTCCGTTTGCTTTTCTGCGCGGAGGTGCTGCAATCATGGCGGCTGATTTGGCACCTTATAAGACCACAGGAATAGATGTGCAAACCTGTGGCGATATGCACGTGGCAAATTTTGGCTTGTATGCTTCGGTGGAACGCAACCTGATTTTTGGCATCAATGATTTTGATGAAACCATTCCCGGCCCATGGGAATGGGATTTGAAACGCCTTGCAACAAGTGCAGTAACCTCATGCAGGTTTCTGGGTGGCGATGTGAAATTATGTGAAGAAGCTGCAAGAAGCGCTGTGAAATCATATCGCAAAAAAATGAAGCAATATGCGTATATGGGTAATTTGGATTTGTGGTATTCCTCTATAAAGGATACTGACATACTAAGCATGATACCGCATTACATGCGCAAAAATGCTTTACACATACTTTCAAAGGCGCGTACACATACCAATATTCAAGTGCTTGAAAATCTAACCGATATCATTGATAAAAAGCACAAACTGCGCATTAATGAGCCCTTCATGGTGCGGGAAACCAAAACCATGTTTGGCAGAACAATAATAGAAGCACTGGACATATTGATGGAGGATTATAGTAAATCATTAGCCAATGACAGACGATACCTTTTAGGGCATTACAAAGTTGCAGATGCTGTGCGCAAGGTGGTTGGTGTAGGCAGTGTTGGGACGCGTTGCTGGGTTGTTTATTTGGAAGGCAGTTATAAAAATGACCCGTTATTTTTACAAATAAAGGAAGCGCAACCATCTGTATATGCATCGGACAGTATATCATTATATAAAAACGAGGGTGAGCGGGTAGTTGCAGGGCAACGGCTATTGCAAGGTTCTGCAGATATTTTTCTGGGATGGGCACAATTAGACGGCACTGATTACTACATTCGGCAGCTGCATGACATGAAAGGCGGATTAGCATTCGACCCTCACAAATTAGTGCTATCAAACTATCACGAATATACTGCATTGTGTGGATGGGCGCTTGCATTGGCACATGCCAAATCAGGTGATGCTGCTATGATTGCAGGTTATGCAGGCAACAGCAATGAGTTAGATGATGCTATGGTTCGCTTTGCATTCGCCTATGACAAACTTACCATTAGCGACCACAAGGCACTTGTAGCAGCAGCAGAGAGCGGAAGAATTAAAGTGTCGAAAGAAACGGAATAGAAATGGATGTAAATTATTAGAAAGCAATGCTTAACTTAAACATTTAAAACAAAAACATTATGAGCACATCATCTGTATTCAGTAACTGGTGGGTTACACTCATCCAGGGAATTTTAATGCTTGCATTAAGCATTCTTATTTTCAATAATCCGGGGGCATTGCTGTTAACACTTGCTCTTTGGTTGGGTTGCATTGTAATAGCGTCTGGTATTTATGGAGTGATTGCCTATTTCGCCACATCAAAAAACAACCGCTCCTTAATAAACCTGCTTGGCAGCATTGCAATGGTAATTGTGGGTTTTATGATGTTGATGAAAATGATTATCAGCATGATGGCAATTACCATTGCATTTGGTTCAATGGTAGCCGTAATTGGCATTGGTTTGATTGCCGGAAGTTGGAATGCAAAAAAACATTTTTCAATGTGGTGGCTCACTGCATTGCTTGGCATTGCGGTTTTAGTAACAGGTATTGACAGTATCATAAATGTTCAATCGGGTGCTGAAAGCATCAGTTCGCTATTAGGTATATCCGTTATGCTTTCAGGATTCGGACTAATCAGCCTGGCCTTTCTGAAGAGGAAAATTGTAAAAGCTGTGCAGGCAAAATAGCATATCACTTAATGAATAATGGAAGATAAGATCAGTCAAACAAAGCCTGTTCGCGACAACGCCTGGATAAGTACAGAAGACAGGATATCCGAAATTTTGTACGGAGTAATTATGGCGCTGACTTTTACCTGTACCATCAGTGTAACAAAAACAGATAAAACCACGCTGAATGATTTGCTTTTTTGTGCACTCAGCTGCAATACTGCCTGGGGACTTATAGATGCTGTGATGTATCTCGTATTTGCAAAGACAGATGAATCAAGAGAATCTTCAATTTTAAAATTTGTCAGGAAATCGAATAATTCGAGAGAGGCCTGCCAGTTTATAACCGATGCACTTCCATCCTCTATTGCAGGGGTAATGCAACCCGGGGAAATAGAACTGATAAGACAAAGGATTGCGTTATCGCCTGAACCCAAGCCGGTAAAAGGAGATAGAATTAAGGATTTTAAAACTGCAGCGGGAATTTTCTTAATTGTTTTGCTTTCAACATTTCCTGTTGCAATACCTTTTCTTTTTCATAGTAATTTGCAAATCGCACTGAGAATTTCAAATGCAATCGGGATTTTGATGATGTTTTTTTGCGGATGGGGACTTGGAAAATATGCCGGCAGAAACAGCCTGCTCACTGGTATAACCATAAGTTTATTCGGGATAATACTGGTAACGATAGCAATTGCTTTAGGAGGATAATGATGAGCAATAATGTAATGGTTATTTTATTATTACTATCCGGCTTAAAAGCATTTGCTCAAAAGGTAAATGAAAATTCCTTAGCAACTGTTAGTGATACACTTTCATCATCGAGGTCATTTGAAGTCGAATCATTCAATTACATTGTTCCTGACGATGGACTCACACCTTTGGTTTTGGGTTATGCTGATTACCAGGCATGGCATTTTGAGGCACGTTATAATTATGAGGACTTAAAAACGGTTTCTTTATTCGGGGGATACATGTTCGAAGCAGGTAAAAAGCTAACGTTAAGCATAACCACTATGTTTGGATTTGCAGTTGGAAACACGATTGGCATTATCCCCGCATTGGAATTCACGCTCAACTGGAAAAAATTATACTTCTATTCTGAAAATGAATACGTGTTTGATATTAAAGAAAAGGAAAATGATTTTTATTATAGCTGGACGCAATTAGGTATAACTGCCTTCAGGAATTTCAGAACAGGAATATCAGGAAACCGAACAAAGCTGTTTGAATCGGAATTTGAAATTTCCGAGGGGATTTATGCAGAATATGATTTTTGGAAATTAACTGCGGGAGCTCATTATTTCAACCCGTTTTCGGATGAATACTTTGTAATTGCAACGCTGAGCTTTGAATTTTAAGGCATTTCTAAATTAATATACTATGGACCTCATCTACCCGATCATAATTGTTGTTTACCTGTTGCTGATTATCTACACGGTAATCCGAATACTGCTTGATACGGAAACTACTTCAAAGGCGCTTGCATACCTGCTGCTGGTATTGGTATTTCCTGCCATTGGCGTATTCATTTACTTTGCACTGGGCATCAACTTCAGGCATCGCAGCAGCCGGTTCATGGTAGTTAAAGCACAAAACGAACTTGACGATGCAATGAATAAGCAGGGATATCTTAAACAGGATGCTCCTTTAAATGTTACCAGTCCTGAATTGCTGAATTACAGCAGCCTTATTAAGTTTCTGAATGGCTTAAATGATGAACCACTGCGTAAAAGCCATTTCACATTGCTTACCAATGGTGAAGAAAAATTTCCTGAAGTGTTGCGGGTGCTCGAAACGGCCAAGCATTTTATTCATATGGAATATTATGCATGGGAAAATGACGTACGTGGAAATCAGATTAAAAACATTTTGTTGCACAAAGCAAAAGCAGGTGTTAAAGTCCGGGTTATTTATGATGACTATGCAAGCCGCAAGATAAAACCCAATATTGTTAAAGAGCTGAAAGCGGGTGGTGTTGCAGTGGTTCCGAAGATTAAGGTAAAAATAGCCATGCTTGCCAATACAATGAACCACCGCGATCACCGGAAAATAATTATTGTTGATGGCATAACAGGATTTGTAGGGGGCATAAATGTTTCTGACAGATATGATAATTCAATAGACACCGGACTTTACTGGCGCGATACGCATGTTAAAATTGAAGGGCCTGTGGTGAACAGTTTGCAGCGGCACTTCATTGTAAGCTGGAATTCATGTCAGCATGAATCATTGCAGTTTTCAAATGAGCTGTTTCCCGACAAGGCATATGATAAGCCTGCAGGGTTTGAAGGCATGGCACAGGTTATTGCCGGTGGTCCTGTTTACCCGATGTCGAACATCATGCTTACGTACCTGAAAATATTTACCGCTGCACGAGAGAAACTATACATTACCAATCCTTACTTCATACCAAGCGAGAGCATTATGGATGCGTTGAAACAAGCTGCCATAAGCGGAGTGGATGTAAGGCTGTTGATTCCCTATAAATCAGATTCTGCCATTGTTGGATCCGCATCAAAATTTTATTTTCCGGGCCTGGTGGCTGCCGGTGTAAGGATTTATCTTTATAAAAAAGGATTTGTGCATGCTAAAACAGTTGTTGCCGACAGTTGTCTGAGTGTAATAGGCACAGCCAATATGGACGTGCGCAGCTTCGATCTTAATTTTGAAATAATGTCGGTGATATACGGCAGTGAATTTGGTGAGCGGTTTGAAAAGGTATTTCTAGAGGATTTGAAGGAATGCATGGAGGTTACAAGCGAAACAGTAAAGAATATAAGTTTTGCCAATCGCCTTTTTTATTCCATTGCCCGTTTGATATCCTCTGTTTTATAGATATTCCTTTCATAATCTTAATCAATTAATAATGAAAGCACTTCTGATCGTATTGCTCCTTTTAGGGCGCTGTGGAATTGTTAAAGCACAAGATTCAGTGCAGCAGGTACATCGGATGAATAATATTAAAGTAGAATTGTCACACATACTTTATCCAACTTCGGCTATTTTTTCTTATGAGCGCATTATAAAGCATCACCAATCTATTTGCATCAGTGGTGGATATGAAGAGTTTCCGCCGTTGCTAACGGTTAGTAATACAGTTCATGTGCAGGAAAATCTTTCCAAAAACGGCTTTAAAGCCGGAGCTGAATACCGGTTCTATTTAAAAATGGAAAACAAGCAATATGCTCCGCATGGTGTTTACATAGGTCCTTACATAGCGTATCATTATTTCAATAATATAAGAAATATGGAGGTTGAATTTGATGGAATAAATGAGCAAGCCGAACTGGCGTCACTGTTCAAAATATTGAATGTGGGTTTTCAGTTGGGTTACCAGTTTGTTATAAAAAACAGGTTGACTTTTGATTTTGTTTTGGTTGGCCCTTCCATGTCAAATTACAATGCATCACTAAAATTAAACGGTGATTATAATTTTGATAAAAACGATGTGGAAAACGAAGTGCTGCTAAAACTGCTCGACAGTTTTCCAATGCTGGATAAATTGCTTGCCGAAAAAGAAGTTGATTCAAACGGGCGGTTTGATGCGTGGTCGTTGGGCTGGCGCTATCAGTTTCTCATCGGCTTTCAGTTGGGGAAGAAGAGAAAATAAACTGCTTAAACAGCCAAATGTTCATGTACAATCATCACGATCTTTCGCAGAGCGAAATGAGAGGAAGGATATTAAAGGGACTTGGCTCATTTGGTTCATTAGGGAATTTCATAGATAATCGCTACTCCTTCATCTGACAGGCAATGGATTTCTTTTTAGCGACGAGGTAAACGCGAAAAGCGTTTGCCACGTTGTAATAATAGGATAAGTTGATGATTCAGGTTTTTCAAATGAAGTGACTGCATAAAAAACCAGCGCCGGTAAATGGCGTCTAATGCGCCCACACTCAATATCTCATGATCTGTTTTATGAAATTGTTTTGAGAGCGGCGTTATTACAAAGCCTGACGTTTTGCAGAATTCCAATGGGAGGGTTTTCTCCGTTAGTGCGGATTTGTAATAACAAGTGTTCGAAACCTTTGAAACTCTTTACTGGCTTCAGTTCCAAAGCATTTTTAATGTCTAAGAATCGAGTCTGAACTTGTTCCGAAAAATCCTCATGTATGTTTCTCACTGATAGAAATCACATTCACAATGCCAAAGGAATATTTAAATGGGTGAAAACGCTTCCTTAAAGCAGCTGTAATGTATACCGGATAAGCCTTTGATGATATTTCGAACACTTGTGATTACAAATCCAGATCAACGGAACAGGCCATCAATTAAAAAATACCTAAAGAAAACTCAATAACATCTCCAGTTTTAATAAAGCCAGGTTTTGCTCTGAACTTGAACCCGATGAAGAAATAATGAAACAAGTTGCCATCCTATGTGGTTGTGATCCTGGCTAAGATAAATACCTGTTTAATAACTCTAAAGGATTCGAACACTTAGGATTGAACATCTTGACTGACATCAAATCAATGAATGCAGGAACACCGGCCTAAATCCGGCGTCCCTGCATTACATTGTTCTTATGAATTAATGTTTTGCAACTTTAACTACACCCACAAAATCCTTTGAGCTAACCCTGAACAGGTACATGCCACTTGCGAATGCCGTCAGGTCAAGATCTACTAGCTGAATTCCTTCCGATAAGTTGTCGTTAAATAAGCTGCCAATCATTTTGCCCTGCACATCAAGGAGGTCAATATGAATGTTGCTGCTTTCTTTCAAAGTAAATCTGAGTTGGGCAATTGATGCAACCGGGTTGGGGTAAATTACCAGATCCAGGCTCTGATTGATTGCATCATTGGTTTCTCTTTGGGCATCCGTAGTAAATTTTATTGTCTCAGAAAAATCTGATTTGTCAGCTCCGCAAAGGCTTTTGATCCTCCATTTGTATTTTGTTTCAGCACTCAAGCCGGTGAGATGACAGGTAGCAGCAGGGGCCGAAAGTTTTACTATCGTCCAGGGCTCGCCTGAGGAAGCGTTCTTGTATTGAATTTTGTATTTGGATGATGCCTCAACCGGGTTCCAATTTAAATCAACGCTGTGAGCGGTAATATTGGTTGAATTCAATCCGGTTGGAATAAGGCATGCACTTCCACTTGTTGTAAAACTGAACACCCAGTCTGGAGCTGACCTTGGCAATGTAACCGTGCGACCAGAGGAATCTGCTGCCTGAATATAGTATTCAATGCTGGTCCCCGACAACTGTGGGGGAATGTTTGCAGTCATCGAATCAATACCACCCGTTGTTGTCAACTGGACGCTTTGCCAGGATGATGTTCCTTTTATTCTCCAGTAAAGGCGGCAATTTTCCTGGATAAGTCCCAGGCCGCTCCGCGCGTCAACAGCTACCAATATTGGAATGGAGTTCGAGCCTGAAGTGATAACGGAGTCAAGGGATCTGTGAACGATCCGAAGCATGTCTTTGTCGAAAATACCCATCGTGCGGCAATGTAATGCGTCATAATAATACCATTTGGAAGCTCCGGAAGAGGTATACCCGGTTACTGTATAGCCAGGCATTGCATTTCGGTATGTTTCGAGGGCCATCGAGTCCGTTGAAATGCCGAAAAGAGGAACGTAAACGTTTTTATTTAGTATCAGCGCATTGGTATAGGCGGCAGTCAGGTCGCCACTGTATTCCCCTGCAAATATCCTGACAATTTTATAGGGTCTTCCATAAACACTTTTCATTTCTTTTACCTGATCGACCAGGTGTTCAATGCAGGTATAATCAGTGTTGGCCGGACTCACTTCTTTTATCAGAATCGTTTCCTCATCCAGAAATTTTGCGAAACAGTCTATATGCTGGATACCTAAATCCTCCGGATTATCCACGAAGTAATAACTATTTATTCCGCAGTATGTTTTTGCATAATTAATAAAGGTAGATGAGTCAATAAAGTTTTTTTCATTCTCCTTAATCATTTGATTTGACGAAACAGCGGTACCCAGACCATCCACCATGTTGTTGCCTCCGACGAAATGGCTTGGCATAAACCGCAGCGGCAAGCCCAGCGTACTTGCTATAATGGAATTGACCGCATCATCTTTGGTATGATTTCCAAAATAAGAACCATTCCCGGTAGACCCGCATCCGGGCACCCATAGGTATCCTTTAAAAGTGAAATCCAGAATACCGGCGACTCCTTCGCTATCGAATGTGCAGTTTGGGCCCCAATCCCTGGACCAATGGGTATTGTGAGGTGCCTGAACAAACTCACAATTGTTCATGTTCACACCCAAAGAAGTGAAAAGTGATATCGCGCTTGTTTGTTCAGCTGTTGAACCGACTGCAACATACAGGGTATTTTCCTTCGCCAAATCAATAACCAGCGACTGAGGAATGCCAAGTGGCCAGGTGATGAGCGTTCCGATACATGGATCGAATTCCGCCGCCATTCGCACAGGGTACTGAGCATGGACCGTGCTGTTCAGTAGGTAAACCGTGCAAACAAGAGTGAGTAACAGGATCTTTTTCATGATTTCATTTGTTTGATGCAAATATTAAGAAATGAAATCGCGGAAATCAGGAAAATTACATGAGCGTTTATTTTTGAGGATGAGCGTATTTGTATTTAATGATATGAACCCGGGAACCTTGTTGTGAATGACTATTCATATCTTTATCCTCACAGCCACCCAATTGCCTGACCTGGTATCAATATGGAAAAATTTGAGCCATGAGAAGAAGTATTGGTGTGTCCAGATTATTTTTTGGACACTATACAACGGATACCTGAATATTAATATATGGCGATACAGCAGTTTCGAAGTGGGGCTGATCGAGTTAATATCTTTCAACACGATCAGCATTCTTGGATCCCACATTTACCGCAATACACTTCGAAAGCTGAAGATCAATTACAGCTCACTGGTTTCTGTGATTGGTTATGCCTTAATCGGAACTGTTGCCCTGAGTGCTGTAATCGCATTAATGTCGATACTATTCTATTATTATTTGGAAGAACCAAATGGTGAACCGCTCCATTTTTTTGATTACCTCAGCTATTTCTCAATAAACTGCAGCATTGTTTCAATCTGGTTTTTTAGCTATCACACATATAAGTTTGCACAATCGCTCGGAAGAACGGAGGCCGAAAAAGCGCGTATCGAACAGGAAAAGGCTGAGGCGGATGCATTACTGAAATCAGCTGAGCTTGATAGTTTAAAAAGTCAGCTCAACCCGCATTTTCTCTTTAATGCGCTAAACAGCATTAAAGCACTTACGCTGGAGAACCCACATGGTGCCCGGGAGGCAATTACACAGCTTTCTGATTTACTTCGAACATCATTAAATTTTCACAGCAGGCAATTGATAAGTTTGAAGGATGAGCTTGCTTTGGTAAATGATTACCTCTGTCTTGAAAAAATCAGGTTTGAGGAACGGTTAGAGTGCGATCTGCTGATAGATCCCGATGCACTTGATGTGGCGGTTCCGCCAATGATACTGCAGATGCTCACCGAAAATGCCATCAAGCATGGTATCAGTCAGCATGAACAAGGTGGAACCATAACCATCCGGGGAACAAAAACAAAGAATCAATTGAAACTTTGCGTTGAAAACAAAGGCAATTTTGATTTTGAGGTAGCAAGCGGAATCGGTTTTCGAAACCTTGCAAGACGATTGAAGCTGAATTATGGAGAAGGCGCATCATTCAACATTCACTCAGAAAATCAGGTCGTAAAGGCTACCGTAATCATACCATTATTATGAATAGTCCGATCAGGACACTGATTATTGATGATGAACCGCTGGCAAGAAAGGAGCTGCGGTATTTATTGTCTTCCTATCCGGAAATAGAAATTCTTGGTGAGGCTAAAAACGTTACGGATGCGCTGGAGAAAATCCAGTTCTATCAACCCCAGCTTCTTTTTCTTGATGTGAACATGCCAGGGAGAAACGGGTTTGAATTACTCGATGAACTAAAAACAGTACCAAGAGTGGTTTTTATTACTGCCTACGACAAATTTGCTGTTAAGGCATTTGAAAAAAACGCGCTGGACTATATAATGAAACCAGTCAAGCCCGAACGGTTGTCAAAGACCATTGAAAAAGTGAGAAAAGATCTGGAGACTGACAACAAATCGGATACTGGTATGAATAAACAGATTTTTTTAAAGGATGGCCAATACTGTTATTTTATTAAGCTGATAGATATCTACCTGATCGAATCACTGGGAAACTATTCTAAATTCTATTTTGACCATCGTTCCTGTTTGATGCATCGCTCGCTT
Source organism: Chitinophagales bacterium (assembly GCA_019694975.1). Taxonomy (NCBI): domain Bacteria; kingdom Pseudomonadati; phylum Bacteroidota; class Chitinophagia; order Chitinophagales; species Chitinophagales bacterium. The sequence continues at coordinate 4,035 of JAIBAY010000012.1, read as the reverse complement.
AAACAAATAATGGAGCAGTTACCATCTGCTGATTTTTTTCGTGTCAACCGCCGCCAGATTATCAATCTCCATCTCGTATCAAATATAAAAACCTCGGATAAACGAGGACTCAAAGCCATACTAAAAAATGGAGTTAATATCGGAATCTCAATTAGAAAAGCGGCGGCATTTAAGAAGATAACAGGATTTTGAGCATGATTGACAGTCATCTGCCTATTATGGAAAAGAAAATAATAAACAGACACAGCAGTGTAGTAGCGGCAGGTTTTGTAACGAAGGATTCAATATGCGTTGAGTTCGTCTGTTTTTCCCTGATTGGCGAGACGCCTACCTGGGACTGAGCGACAGAAAATAAATTTGAACATTATTAACTTCTTTTTGTTAGATGAAGAGAACAAATCCTTATGAAAAAAGCATTTTTGAGCTGTATTTTAGTGACCACCCTGCATATCGGAGTTTTTGCGCAGATAAATCTTATCGGAGCTTCCACCAATTCCAGTACCGGCAGCATTAACCTCATTCAGTGGCAGGCGCTGGATTCGCTAACCGTAAATGTGATACCAACCATGCTGGATGGCTATTATTTCGCCACCTCAGCGTTTGATGCACTTAACAGCACGTATTATATTACCGGAATTGCGGACGGCAGCTCAGGATTGTATTCATATAATTCAGTTACCGGTATGGAAAATCTGGCAGGTGGGTCCTTATATACCAATGTTTCAGAATTCGATATGAGCAACGGAAAAATGTACAACCTGTTAATGGAAACCGAGGAATATATCAGCATTTATGAATACAATATCAGTGCGAATCAGGACAGCCTGATCGGTATTATCTATGAACCGGGTGCGAATGGTATTGTCAGCGATGCCATTGGTTTTGATTCAAATAACGGCATTCTTTATTATGTGGGTTTTACCAATGATCCTGCTTTGTGTTTATATGCAGTACCTGTGCGAGATAGCCTGTTTTCATTCACGAAAACAATTCTGAATTCAACAGCGCCTTACAACAATATTACAAGCGTTCATTTTGATAATGTCAATGAAATCATTTATGCCCTGAGTGATACGTATGACTCCCTGTTTAATTTCACAGGAAGGAATATTGTCGAGATAGATAAAACAACCGGAGATATTATTAACCGCGGAGAGCTGATCGGTTTTCCTTATTACGTGGGTGGTTCATCTTCTTTTGACCAAAATACAGGGACCTTTTTGCTGGTTGCAATGAACACCGGCAATATGCTTAGAATGATTGCTTTCAATACTTATAGCAATACGTATGTAGCTGGTTTCGTCCCCGATCTTGTTTCTGAAATTGTTTGTGACAATTCCATTTTCGCAAAAAGTACCTATTTAACTACCGGAATAAAGCAGGAACCGGTTCTGAATTTCAAAATGTATCCTAACCCGGTTTCAGAGATACTGAGCATCGAATCCAAAAATCCAGGACCTGTTAGCGTTCAAATCTTCTCTTCTTTAGGGAAGCAGGTTTTTTCTCAGGATTTTAGCACTGCCGGGAAAATTGATTTGGATTTGGAATCACTATCTCCGGGACTTTACCTGGTAAACCTTATTACCAGAGAACAAACTGGTACTGATAAGATTCTGGTTCATTAGCCAAGAACAATTTTTTTTTTGCAGCACGAGCGGGTAAACCGGTCTTTCCTCGTTAGTCCGGATTTGTAATCAAAGGGTTTCGAACACCTTTGATTAAAAATCCCTACCAATGGAGGTGAAAGACAATTCGTTCATCTTTTCAGGCAATGGTTGGAGGGTTAAATTGTTAGATGGCGGCGGCGAAGCCGATCACTTGTTATAGTGTATTCACTAATCTATTTCACTCACTTACTTTATTATCAGCTACCAATAATCTATCATTATTGTCCGACTAAAATATCGGTGATTAAGCTGAAACCCACTACTGGCAAGCATCCTATAACCCCACGTTTCAGCGGGGTTGTAGGATGAAACCCGCTCCTGGCGGGCTTTAGCCCACGTTAGTCGGATAATAGTGACAGTTTTTTTAAATTTGAAAGCTACAGGTTGATCTGAACATCTGATATGTATGGGAATCAGAAATGCTGATCTATGGCAAGATAAATCAGGCTGAAATGTAGGTGCGGATTTTTTATTTCATTTCTTGTGAACGTTATAATATATTATTCACAATTATAGAAGTATCGTATGAAAGCCAGCAAAATATTTCACCGGAATGAATACCGGATCAAAATTGATTTTCCATTCAATGTGGAAACAGAGTCAAAAATAAAGCGGCTGCCGGACGCGAAATGGAGCGCCAAGCAAAAAGCGTGGCATATTCCATACAATAAAATCGCCTTCGCGGAATTGAAAAAAATGTTTCCCGGAGTTGAATATGAATCAAAACCCACAACTGCCATAGATGCAGCGCATGCATCGTCTCGCCAAAAAACCAATGCCAACGTCAGCATACAGGTTTCTGGTCGGAAAATAACCGTTCACTTGCCAAAGAATGAGGTGGATACGAAGTTCCTCCTTTCCTTCCGGTACAGCAGGTGGGACCGCAAGCAATTTTGCTGGGTGATCCCCAATTATCCGGGTAACATCGATTTGCTGCAAGAATATTTCAAAGAAAGAATTTCCACAATTGTTACCAACGAAGCGCTAACGGTGATAGGAATCATTGACGATCACAGAAGTATTGAAAAGAATGATTTACTGATCATCAGAACCATAGCAGGCCGGCTTAAATTATATTATGGATTTAACAAGGAACTGACATATGCGGTAAAGAAGGTTCCGTACAGCAACTGGAATCCGCAGCACAAATGCTGGAGCATTCCATTTGCCGAAAAATTCCTGGCGGAAATAACAAGAATCGCCAGCACTCAGAACCTCAAGATTATTTACGAGGAGGAGTTGAGGGATCCGTCTAAAAAGCCAAGAAAGTCTTTCTTTGATGCCGGAAGCTATCGCAAATGCCCCGATGAATACCTGATAAAGCTGCGGGAATTGAGGTACAGTGAAAAAACCTTGAAGACATACAAAGGGGCATTCGAGGAATTTATCAATTATTACCATGAAGCGGAGCTCTCTGCCATAAATGAAGCCATGATCATTGATTTCCTCAGGTACCTGGTAATCGAGCGGCAGGTATCTACTTCCTATCAGAACCAGTCCATAAATGCCATTAAATTTTATTACGAAAGGGTTATGGGCGCACAGCGGAAGGTATATTTAATTGAGCGACCTATAAAAGAAAAGACGCTGCCTGTTGTTTTGAATGTAAAGGAAATAGGTGCATTGCTCAATGCCACAGGAAATATCAAGCACAAAGCGATCTTAATGCTTGGTTATTCCGCAGGATTAAGAGTGAGTGAATTGATCAATGTCCGGTTAAAGGATATTGACTCTAAAAGAATGCAGGTCAGAATAGAACAATCCAAAGGCAAAAAGGACAGGTATTCACTTTTATCAAACAGGCTGTTAGCTGTCTTACGCGAATACTTTAAGATCCACCGGCCGAAAGAATGGCTTTTTGAAGGAATTGGTGGCGGACAATATTCCGTCAGGAGTATTCAGGAGATCATGAATGCCGCCGTAAAAAAAGCCGGTATCAAAAAGAAAGTGACGGTGCATACGCTGCGTCACTCTTTTGCCACCCACTTGCTGGAGCAGGGAACTGATCTTCGTTACATCCAAAGTTTATTGGGGCATGAAAGCAGCAAAACCACAGAAATCTATACTCATATTACCACCAAAGGTTTTGATCAGATTGTAAGTCCATTAGACAAATTAGAAAACATATAAAAAGCGGATTAAAAACAAATTCTCTTAACTTGCCATAGAAACTCACATCTGCTGATCTTCATGCTTCAGCGATTTTTTTTGAAGGGGTATAACCTCTGACAGCGATGCAGAAATAGGCGCTATGCGTAAAAAGAACTTCCAAATCACTAAACGCTTATTTATCAAGTTCTTGTTATTTTCACAACTCAAAACCTAATGTCGAAAATACCCGCTATTAATAGCGCTAACCGAACTGTTA
>JAIBAY010000011.1 GCA_019694975.1 Chitinophagales bacterium | reverse complement strand
GTTGCCTATAATTAATATTATGTTAAGTATATAATTTTGGCATCTAATGCCATATATCCGATACTTTGCGCTGTAATTTGTTTTGTATGCTCTCCCTTTCAAAAAAAATCCCGGTCAGTAAAACTGCCGGGACTTTCAAAGTAATTAAGCCAAAATTATTGCTTGGCTGCATCAATTTCGCCTTTAATCAGCGTTAATTTTTCAGTCATATTTAATCGCGCATAGAGCTCTTTCAAAGCAATCATCGTATCCATATCCTTAGCATCCTGCCTGTGAGCGTTTTCTAAATAAGGAAGCGATTTCTTAAAGGTGGCATCTCGCTGCACTTTAAGCAAATCATATTGCTTCTGTTGATTTAAGTCAAGCTTATTCATTGTATTATTCAATTCAACCGCTTCATTGTAATACATTGCTCCCAGTCTATACTGTGCATCAAAATTGTCCGGTTCAATGGCGATGGCTTGTTCATACGTTTTCCTTGCATTGGCGGTATCGCCCTTTTGTTCATAGATATTGGCCAGTTGAATGTACAATGGAATAAACTTGGGATCTTTCTGAATTGCCAATTGAAGCTTCTTTTCGGCTTCATCAAACTTCTTGGAATACAGATAAACATTCAATTCTTGAATCATTAGACCTTTATCATTAGGATAAAGTGCCGTACCTTTTGATATAACCTGAATTGCCTGACTGGTATCACCCATACCAAGGTACATCTCGCCCATATTTGCATAAATGTCAGCGTCTGAAATGCCTTGTTCCAGCAACGATTTATAGAGCGTTTCTGCTTCTTTATATTGCTTAAGTTTTGTTGCTGCATGAGCCGCATACAATGTTGCCAGCGTATCTACATTTTTCAGATTAAATGTTTGGTTGATGTACTTGTAAACCTCAGATGATTGCTTAAAGGAGTTATATGCCTGTTGATACATCTTATCATTATATGGCTTGACTCCTTCATTGAAAGAATTGAGTGCGCATTCCTGTAATCCAGCCAGTATCTGATCTTTGTATTCATTTTTTCCACCATTGCTTACCTCCATTGATTTTTCATAAGATCTGATAGCCTCTGGTAAAGCATCAGGATTTTTCTTTCTGAAGGTGGTATCATCGTATATTGCCAGGTAAATACTTCCACGATAAAACCACGTTTTAGGCCATGTGCTCGTTTTCGGATCCAATATGGCTTGATTGATTGCAGTTTTGGCCTCTTCAAATTGCCCGTACTTAACATAATTCCAAGCACTTACCACCTGTGAAGACTGGGAAAATACAGTTCCGTAAAACACATTTATGTAGACAATTGTCCAAACAAGTTTTTTGATCATTTTCTTCATTATTTGGTTAGGTAATTAATTAGGGCTAAACATATCGCCTTGTTTCTCATTTGACCTGTTCTCGTCATCAGGTTCATTATCAATGCTCTTTTCGGCATCCATCTCAATCTTTGCAACACTCGCAATCTCGTCGTTGCTGCTAAGCTTAATTAGCCTTACGCCCTGTGTCGCTCTGCCAATCACTTTAATGTCTGATACAGACATTCTTATGGTAACGCCGGTTTTATTAATAATCATGAGATCGTCCTGATTCGTAACATTTTTTATGGTGACTAATGAGCCTGTTTTTGGGGTAATATTTAAGGTTTTCACTCCTTTTGCCCCCCTATTTGTTATGCGGTACTCATCAATATCCGTTCTTTTTCCATAACCCTTTTCCGACACAACCAGTATAGTTTGTGCATCGTCGTGCTTGTCAACACAGATCATACCAACAACTTCGTCATTATCAGCGCAATCAATACCAATCACACCAGCCGCTGTTCTTCCCATAGGTCTAACCTTCTCTTCATTGAATCGAATTGCTTTGCCTGACTTTACAGCCATAAGCACTTCTTTCCTGCCATCGGTCATTTTAACTTCCAGCAATTCATCTCCTTCACGAATCGTGATTGCATTGATGCCGGAAGCACGGGGCCGGCTGAATTCCTCAAGGGTTGTTTTTTTAATAATCCCCTTTTTGGTGCAGAAAACAAGGTAATTTGAATTCAGGAACTCCTCATTATCCATCTTTTTTACATTTATTACAGCCCTGATCTTATCATCAACAGGCAAATTAATCAGGTTCTGTACAGCCCTGCCTTTAACTGTTTTGTTGCCTTCCGGTACTTCATATACCTTCATCCAATAACACCTGCCTTTTTCCGTGAAGAAAAGTATGTAGTTATGGTTCGAAGCAATAAACAGGTGCTCAATAAAATCTTCCTCTCTCGATCCGCTGCCAATTGATCCCTTGCCACCCCGGTATTGTCTTTTATAACTTGAAAGTGTAGTCCGTTTAATATAGCCAAGATGACTAATAGTAATCACCATCTCTTCATCGGCAATCAGGTCTTCGATATTAATATCCTCAGCAGAATACACAATTTCAGAACGTCGTTCATCGCCATATTTCTTTTTCATTTCCGTCATTTCATCACGAATGATTTCCATACGAAGTTTTTCATTTGACAGAACATCCTTGTAGTATTCAATTACCTTCATTAACTCTTTGTATTCTTCTCTTATTTTATCCCGCTCAAGTCCGGTCAGGCGCTGCAGGCGCATTTCAAGTATTGCTTTAGACTGAATTTCAGATAAATTGAAATTCGCTATCAATGCCGATTGTGCTTCGTCCGGTGTTTTTGATGCACGGATCAGGGCTATAACCTCGTCTAAGTGATCAAGTGCAATCAGGAGACCTTCCAGTATGTGTGCTCTCTTTTCAGCTTCCGCCAATTCGAATTTTGTTCTTCGCACCACCACTTCGTGGCGAAAATCCACAAAAACGCTGATCATGTCTTTCAGATTCATCTGCTTCGGACGGCCACCGACAAGAGCAATATTATTTACGCTGTATGAATTCTGGAGTTGTGTGAAATTGTACAACTGATTTAATACAACATTTGGAATTGCATCTCTTTTAAGTTCAATAACCAACCGTATACCATCACGATCAGACTCATCCCTGCTTTCTGAAATACCATCAATCTGCTTTTCTAAGACCAGTTCATGAATTCTTAGATGCACCTGTGCTTTGTTAACCTGGTATGGAAATTCAGTGACTATAATCCGTTCTTTACCGTTCTTCAGTGTCTCAAATACCGTTTTAGCCCTTACAACGACCTTTCCCCTTCCGGTTAAGAGGCCCTGTTTGACACCGTCATAACCATATATAGTTCCTCCGGTAGGGAAATCCGGTGCTTTAACGTACTTAATCAGTTCTTCGACAGAAATATCCTTATTATCTATGAAGGCATTGATGCCATCAATAACTTCAGAAATATTGTGCGGCAAAATATTAGTCGCCATGCCAACAGCAATTCCAGACGAGCCGTTTACGAGGAGGTTCGGAATTCTGCTGGGCATTACGGTTGGTTCCTGCAAAGTGTCATCAAAGTTGAACTGAAAGTCAACAGTATCTTTTTCAATATCTGTCATCATGTCTTCAGCCATCTTCTCCATTCTTACTTCCGTATAACGCATTGCTGCGGGTGGATCATTGTCCAACGAGCCGAAATTTCCTTGTCCATCCACCAAAGGGTATCGCATTGACCACCATTGTGCCATCCTCACAATTGCATCATAGACGGAGGCATCTCCATGCGGATGGTATTTACCAAGTACTTCCCCTACAAGGCGTGCTGACTTCTTATAAGGCCGATTGGGGGCAAGTCCAAGTTCATTCATTGCATAGAGGATTCGCCGATGCACAGGTTTAAGTCCGTCACGCGCATCAGGAATAGCCCTGGAAACAATTACAGACATCGAATAATCGATGTACGCTGTTTTCATCTCCTCTTCAATATTTACCTGTATTATTTTCTCTCCGGTTGCCATGCTAAACTGTTAGATTTCAAATGAAAAATTTGTTGCTTTTATTGACGGTATGAAGTACAATTGTCAATGGGCGAAGTTACTAATTAAAAAGAGAGAGCATAAGGGCATTGGGAGGGCAAACAATTGGGTGTGGAAAACTAGCCTCATTTGTGGATTTCATTTGTAATGATGTCACAAACGATCAATTTTAACGGCACTTTTGAAGAATTGAGGATGCAGAATTATGGGCATTGACTTTTTTTAGAAAGAGAAATTTGAAGATTTTAAAACGTAGCCTGCTATCTTTATTGCCTATGACACCTGAGCGTAATAAGCGGATGATGGAAGTGCTTTCAAAACGGCAGTTTGATATTACCCTGGTGCTTGAAAATGTATGGGATCCGCATAATATTTCGGCTGTTCTTAGATCTTGCGATGCTGTAGGGATACAAGATGTTTACGTTATTTCACCAGGCGGTAAAAGAGAATCGAAACTTGGCAAAAAATCTTCAGCCAGTGCCAGCAAGTGGCTGACTATTCATCATTATTATGATGTGGCCGAATGCTTTGAAACAGTAAGAAAACGGTATACAAATATTTTCTCCACTCGACTGCAGCAGGATTCAACTGAACTTTATGAAATCGATTTCTGCCAGCCCATGGCGCTTGTTTTTGGAAACGAAAAAGAGGGTGTTTCTGAGCAGGCTTCCTCTTTATCAGATGGTAATTTTATCATCCCGCAAGTTGGTATGATTAAAAGTTTAAATATATCAGTAGCCTGCGCCATCACGCTTTATGAATGTTATCGCCAACGAAAGATTAGTGGCATGTATGATTTGCCGGCGAAAAATGAACAAACAAATGAACTGTATAAGGAATGGAATTCTTTTTAGAAGTTGCTGTTTGTTTTCAAAATATTTGTGGAAAATAGTAGAATGGAATATAAACTGCAGGAATTCAGTCTCACTCTCTTGAAACATCCTCCCTGCAGTTTTGCCAGATATGATATGATAAGAAATTACCTTTGCCGGAACATTGAATAGGCTGTTGATATAGTTAACAGGTGTGATAAGTATGTTGTTCAGGTAATTTAATATCCGGATCAAAGATGAGATCAATTTTGACTGCTGTCAATACTCAAAACGGGTGATTTTGAAAAAGTGAGAGAAGTTAGGATTTATACCTTGTAGATATTTTTTCGCGATTTGTTCAGTGCTTCCACTCGTGAATTTACCTGAAGCTTTTCATAAATATGACGTATATGGGTACGTATTGTATTAACAGTTACATAAAGCCTTGCAGCAATTTCCTTGATTCTGTACCCTTCAGCTAGTAAATCGAGGATTTCATTCTCTCTGACGGAAAGGATAGCAACAATGTTATTCTCAACCTGCTTCGGCAAAAACGATGCAACTACCTTTCGGGCAATGACAGGTGTCATTGGCGATCCTCCGGAAACAATATCCTTTATTGCTGAAAAAATATCATTCACTGCTGATCGCTTAAGTATATAGCCGCTAGCGCCGGCTTTAAGTGCTTCCAGTATTTTATCATCATCTTCACTGACGGTACACATCAATATTTGAATTGAAGGAAATCTCAGTTTTAGGATGCGGGTACATTCAATACCGGAAATGCCTGGCAGGTTAATATCCATAATAATTGCCTCAGGACTATCAATATCGATGTAAGCCATTGCCTCTTCTGCCTGAGCATAGGATGTGCAAATAAATTCATCATTCGAATTTAACAGAAATGTCAGACTTTCCCGAAACTCATCGTGATCTTCTATCATTACGATCTTAACGGACATATTACTTGATTTAGGGAATTTCATTCATAAATCTAAAGGATCAAAGTATAAAAGATATCATCCAAATGGATGATTCTAATTAAATGGGGCGTTAATACTTGCATTGCTTCCATTTCCCGGAGATGAAGTAATCTGAAAGTCTCCGCCGATCGCCCGCATGCGTTTGTGCATATTTATGATTCCATCTCCCGCATCCGAAATCTCTTTAATGTTGAATCCTGCACCGTTTTCACTTATTAAAATATTAATATTTCGGGAGTCAATTTTGACATCAATGACTATTTGAGTGGCTCTAGCGTGACGAATTATGTTATTCAGTGTTTCTTTAGCAACAAGAAATATGTTTCTTCTGAAAGCCGCTGAAATGTTAACACCTGGAATTAATTCAGGAAAGTTAAATACAGTGCTGATACCACTGATTTTAGAAAGATTTGTTGCATAATCACTAATGAAATGAATCAACCCTTCCAAGCTATCATTCTTTGAATTTAATGCCCAGATGATCTCATCCACTTTTGAGGACAACCCAGCCGCAAAGTCCTCGAATTTAAACATGTCGGTTTTCTCCTTAAAATTAACCGATGCTTCCTGATCGACGATTCTGGTCATGAGCAGCAGATTGCTTAAATCAGCGCCAAGGTCATCATGCATATCTGCAGCAATCCTGTTACGTTCATCAGCCAATACTTGTTCTTCAACAAGTGTGTGAAGCTGTTCCTGATAATTTCTCTTCGAGTAAAGTTTAACAGCGTAATAAATAATTGTTGAAAAGAAATACAACCAATAAATTCTAAACCACCACTGCTGCCATATGGCCGGAATGATCGTGAACTGAAAAAATGCGGGCTGACTCCAATCTGAGTTGTATTTTTTAGCTCTCAGCAGAAACGTGTAGTCACCCGGGGAAAGCGTTGAAAATGAAATTGAAGCGTTTTTGGATTCTATCCATTGCTTATCTATACCGGTAACCTTATACTGATAACTTATCTTTTCAGGTTGTACAAATGTGATAGCTATGTAATTCACATTAAAGTCTGTATTATGCAGGAACTTCATATGTTGAAGATCCGTTGTAATTCCACCGAGAGTTGCTATGGAAGTGATATAGACTGGTGGCGGTATAGATGAAAGTTGTGCTATCTCCTTATTCACAATGCAGAGGCCGGCCGATGTGGCCAAATAGATTTTGTTACCTTTTGCACAAATATCCTTTATATCATTTGATACAATTCCATCAGACGTGGTAATGGTCTTAATTCCTGATATATGGTTATTGTCATAATTAAAATAAGTAAATCCCTGGTTGGTTGCAACATAAATGATGTTTGAATCCACATATACTTTTCTGCATAAATCACCAGCTAAACCATCTGCCATAGTCAGATGATTAATGATTTTACCGTTTTTGAAAAAAAGAACGCCATTACCATTGGTAGAAAGGATAAGACTTGAATCATGAATTCCGACAATATTGGTTATTTGAGACTTAATAATGGATGCGAGTTCATTGTATTTACGAACTTGGAAACCATTGTATGATGTTAAGATATTAAATTTTTCGTACCATAGAATATTGTTCTTGTCAAAAAAAAGACAAAATACTCGACCATCTGGGTCTAAAGTTTCTGGGATATACTTTGTAAAAATACGTCGTCCGTCCTTTTTGTAAACCTTCTGAATACCTCTGAAAGATGAAAAGTAAGCATTACCATTTTGGTCAAATCCAACATACTTTGCATTGAAATTCCTCAAGCCGTTTATTGTTTCTACTTCTTCAACACTGCAAGAATCTAAAGAATTACAACTAATTAGCACCAACCCATTACTTGCTGAACACCATGCGACTTGTTCGTGGTCAAAATCAATTCGTGTTATTCTGCCCAAATGATAGTCTAAGTTGCCGATATCCAAATGAATTTTCATTGAGTCATTTGTAATTCTATAAACATTCCTTGTCCCGCTTCCAAACCAAACATTATTATGTATATCTATATTTACACTCCATATTTCTTTGTTCTGCAGAACTGAGATAGGTTCAAATACTTTGATAAATTCAGCATCATTTGATATTTTTTTTACTCCTTGTCCGACTGTACAAAACCATTTGTTGCCCTCACTATCAATAATCACAGCACCCATATATGTGCCATCTAAATATGATGTCTGATAGCTGTATTTATTGTCTTTATATGCATAATACATGGTTCTAAGATTTGAAGTAAGCAACCAAATGCCTTTTTTCCGATCAATGTACATTCTTTGTATCGTTTCATACTCTGGTATCATTGATTTGGGAATAATTATTTGTGATGTGTCATGTGTTAAACATCTTATTCCATCTTTATAACTTATCGCTACACTTTGTAAATCGATTCTGTCAGCCACAACAAATGGTATATTCTTGCCAATGTAGCAAAGAGTATCTCGTTGGATAAAGTGAAGATCATTCGCACTATACAAATATGAACCTATGACAATCATTGTTTCACTATCAACTTGTAGCGGAAAAACCAAACGACTTGAATTTGAGCTTTTTAATGTATCCAGCCTTAATACTGTACAGCTGTCTTTATTAGAAATAAATATTAATTCTTTCCCGGCAGAACCAAACCACAAATTGTGCTCCTTATCTTCAAGGAATGACATGAGCTCTAGCTTAGTTTGAATACCGCTTAAATTTTTATCATTTAATTGGCTATAAATTCTACCATTTAAAAAGTAACTTAAGGTGCCGTTTAACATCAGAAACCAAATTCTATGTTTTGAGTCTTGATATATTTTCAACACCTCATTGTCAGATAAGCCATCTTTGCTCGTAAAGTTTTGAAAATGGTTTCCATCAAACCGGCTCACGCCTGCATCTGTGCCAAACCACATATACCCTTGATGGTCTTGTAAAGCGCAGTAAACAACTTGGCTGGGTAAGCCATCATTTACAGTATAATTCTTGTAAACAGGCGTTTGTGAGTTTGCTGAGCAGCATAAAAGGAGCAATAGGAGCAGTATGATCTGGCTGATAAATAGTTTCATAATTGTCGACACTGCATTGATAATACGACTCCGAAAATTACTCCAAAAATCCATGCGAGGAATAGTTCTGATTTATTTTATCGGGTAAATGTGGATAGATGATAGCACCCCTTTTGAAGCCTCCTTTCTTTGCGATATATTTACGCACGATGGAAAAAATTCTTATTATCGATTTCGGTTCACAATACACTCAGTTAATTGCACGCAGGGTGCGTGAATTGCATATTTATTGTGAAATTTATCCTTTTCATAAATACCCCGCGCCAGATGAAAGCGTGAAGGGTATAATTTTGTCGGGCAGCCCCTATTCTGTGCATGATAATGATTTCGCTGATATTGATCTTCAGCATCTGTTGGGCAGATATCCTGTATTGGGTATTTGTTATGGTGCTCAACTGATTGCTAAAAAGACGGGCGGCGATATATTGCGCGCCAGGAAAAGGGAATATGGGAGAGCGATGCTGCACCTTTTAGATTTAGATGACTTATTTGTCGAAGGGATTGCAGAAGATTCACAGGTTTGGATGTCCCACGGTGATACCATTGCTACACTGCCCGGAATATTTGAAGTAATTGCAAACTCGGACAGCATTGAAATTGCTGCTTATAGAAGCAGTAAGGATTCGCTTGAGCATCCAGTATATGGTCTTCAGTTTCATCCGGAAGTTAATCATTCGGCAGAAGGTAAAAAATTACTGTATAACTTTTGTGTTCGCATTTGTAAATGCAACCCAAACTGGACACCGGAGTCCTTTATTAGCAGCTCGGTGACTGACATTCGTGAAAAGGTTGGTGACGACCATGTGATGTTGGCGTTATCAGGCGGCGTTGATTCTACGGTAGCAGCAGGACTACTTCATCAGGCTATTGGCCGCAACCTTTTTTGTTTTTTTGTCAATAACGGATTGTTGCGCAGGAATGAATTCGATCAGGTATTGAACACTTATAAACAAATGGGGCTTAATATTGATGGTGTTGATGCAAGTGCAAGGTTTGTAAATGCATTGACGAATGTAACGGACCCCGAGTCAAAAAGAAAAATTATTGGCGAGCAGTTCATCAGGGTGTTTGAAGAGGAAGCTCAGAAATTTGATGGAATAAAATGGTTGGCGCAAGGTACCATCTACCCTGATGTGATTGAGTCTGTTTCAGTGCATGGCCCGTCGCAAACAATTAAAAGTCATCATAATGTTGGTGGACTGCCAGAAAAAATGCATTTGAAAATTATAGAACCGTTACGTTCATTATTTAAGGATGAGGTTCGGAATGTTGGCGCAGAACTGAAGATTCCTCCAGAGATTTTAAACCGCCATCCCTTTCCAGGCCCCGGGCTGGCGATCAGAATTGTAGGCGCTATTACCCCTGAAAAAATCCTTTTGTTACAGCAAGCTGATGATGTTTTTATTTCAGCATTGAAGAAACATGGTCTCTACGATAAAGTGTGGCAGGCAGGTGCTATCTTGCTTCCTGTGCAATCGGTTGGTGTCATGGGTGATGAACGCACCTATGAAAATACAATTTGCCTCAGGGCTGTTGAATCAACGGATGGCATGACTGCAGACTGGAGTCATCTGCCTTACCAGTTCCTGGCATCGGTTTCCAGTGAGATCATTAATAACATTAAAGGGATTAACCGCGTAGTATATGACATCAGCTCCAAACCGCCTGCTACCATTGAATGGGAATAATTTTTTGCCCGTATTATTTACTTTTCTTGCCTTATCTACTACCACTCCCCTGCCACTAAGTCAAACAAAAGCGAGTGTTCCAGTTAAAAATTTTCATGCTTTTTTTTTACCAGCGTCTTCAAGAAAAACACGACCTGCTGAAGCAGATAGCCTCTTTAAACGCAAGCATGCATTTACCATTGCGATACTCCTGCCTTTCGGGAGCAGTAAAGTCTTTATTAATGATCTGGATGATCCATCCGGCTATTATTTTCCGGAACAGAGCCAGCTTTCTGTAGAATATTACCAGGGCGCCATTATCGCTCTGGATTCATTGCGTAACCAAGGCCTCGATGTCAAATTGCTTGTGCGTGATATTGGGTTGGATACAAGCCAGCTAAGACCTGTTCTTGAAGATCCGGTCTTCGATTCTGTGGATGTTATGATAGGACCTATTGGCAACAGTGGTTTACGGATGACATGTGAATTCTCCAGGAATAAAGGGCTATGGCTGATTTCTCCATTCTCAGTGGCCACCAAAGGACTTTTGCCGAATCCTTACTACATACTTGCAAACGCGACACTAGAGTCGCATTGTGAAAAGATATACAAATATATAAGCCAAAGAAGTTTTGGTAAAAAAATATGCCTCGTTTACAGAAAGCAGCCGGGAGACCTGGAGCTTGTGAACTATTTTAAAGGCTTCTGTCGACAACTTCAGGATAGCAATAAGATTGCATTGCAATTTCTTGAAATCAATGACAGCAGCACAATTAAGTACACGCAGATCCGTGATGCACTAAGCGATTCCGAAAGGAACCTAATTGTAATACCCTCAAATGATGAGTCTTTTGTGAAGTTGATTATGAAGCAGCTTGACGGGCTAACCAATGAATATCTTATGGATGTTTTTGGAATGCCGACATGGATAAATTTTAATCATATTCCTAAGGATCAAATGGTTAATGTTTCCACTCATATCACCCAAAATTTCTGGCTTGATAAGTCTGCACCTCAAGTCGTAAAATTCAAAGATGCTTATGCAATGAAATTTAATATGAATCCTACCGATTATGCAGTAAAAGGGTATGATCAGATGATGTATTTCGGGGGATTGCTGTTGCAGCAGGGAACTGATTTTACAGGAGCATTCCATAAAGCAGGTGTTCCTGAACTGGCGGAATCTTTCTCCATTGTGCCTGTAATGAAGGATGACAGCAGCAATCTTATACTGTACAACGAAAACAAATCAGTTATCATGCTTCAATACACAGCTGATTCATTGATTAAGGTGCAAGAATAAATTTGTATTACGTTGATTAAGCGAATAATGCTGCACGATAATAAATTTCATAGCGAAATAGTCAGCTATCAAATATCAACGGTTGCATGAAAGGTAAAGTGATTTTTTTTCTTATAGGATGGCTTCTGCTGGTGATGCCTGAATTCCTTCGTATCTACCTCATCATGCCATTTCCCGGTAGTCAGGAGGCAGATATGGTGACTGTAGCCTATTTCTTCGACTCAAATATTTATGTTTTCAGGATAGCCGGCTTATTTATTTTGGCAGTTCCATTTTATCATCTTCTTTTTTTCAGCCGATGGTTTCTGAAAACCGGTGCACTTTTTCTTTTAGCAATTGCTGTTGCTATTTACTATCTGGCTACCCGCAAAATGCAGGCAGATGTAATGTTTCTGGAAGTAAAGCATAAAATAATGTCAACGGAGGAGAATAACAAAGTAAACCGGCATCAATTAGTAATAGGTGTTACATCAAACGATGAAGCCTCATGCTTTCCAGTGGAAATTATTGCATATCACCACAAAGTACTTGATACGGTTGGTGGCATACCAATTCTGGTAACTTATTGTTCGGTTTGCAGGTCAGGTCGAGTATATAGTCCGGTCGTCAATGGCAATTTGCAAAAATTCCGTCTCGTCGGCATGGATCAATTCAATGCCATGCTGGAAGATTCGGCAAGCCGTACCTGGTGGCGACAAGAAAACGGCGAAGCAGTTGCAGGTCCGTTGAAAGGCATGCACCTCACGGAAATCCCCTCTCAACAAATGACACTGCAGGCCTGGCTTACCGAGCATCCTGCAACTACGATCATGCAAGCGGATCCGGATTTTATAAAGGAATATGCCTCACTTGAAGGCTTTGGTGAAGGGTCGATTTCAAACAACCTTGAGGGAACCTCCCACGCTTCCTGGCAATCAAAATCATGGGTGATTGGGATTGTTTCCGGCCAACAAGCCCGCGCTTATGATTGGATCGGTTTGAAATCCGAGCTTCTTATCAATGATACTTTGGACAATACTCCACTTTTAATTGCCATTGAGCGAGATATGATGTCTTTTCATGTTTGGGACAGGCGTGTAGATGGCCAAACGCTGGAATTCATCAAGAAAGATTCATCAAATTTTTTTTATGATCTGGCTACCGGTTCAGCATGGAATTATTCAGGAGTCTGTATTGCAGGCACCTTAACCGGAAACCGCCTTAAAAACATATCAGCCTACCAGGAATTCTGGCATTCGTGGCGCACTTTTCATCCAGGAACAACGCGATATGAAATTCATTAATCTTGCCTGTAAAGTGCGAATTTGATTATCAAGCATTGTATGTATGATGATATTAAAGAATGAAGCAACGCGAGTTCACATCAATTATTGATTGAAAAGGTTGATCTTAAAGCAAACGTATTATGGAAATGCTTTGATTATATTAAGAAGCATTTCCTTCCTTCTCTCCACAGCCGACTGAGCCTATTAGATATTTACACAACTTCCCTTATGATACGTATTGGGTGCAAATGCTGAAAACAAATAACCGAATAACAAAAAAAAATCCCGGGTGACCGGGATTTTTCATAAGGATGAACAATCAATGAATCATCAGCGAAGTCTTAAATTCCTTGCTATCGGTTTTGATACTGACAAAATAAAGTCCTGCCGGAGCTTCATTAAGTGCAATTTGAACCTCATTGATACCTGCAACAGATTTCAGTTGTGTTTCGTAAATGACCTGGCCATACATGTTCTGAACATTAATATTGACTTGAGCATTTTCAATTGAGCTGTTGTAATTAACTGTGAAAACTCCTGAAGATGGATTAGGGAATACCCTGAATGAGGCTTCCATTCCGGCATCTCCGGCTACCTTGAAATATTTGGTTTCCCAGATTATTGATGATGACCAGGCGGAGTTATTAGCGCCACAATCGGTAGCAACCTGTGCCTCATAAAGCGTTGCCGCAAACAGACCGGTAAGATTAATATTGCTGGTGGGAGAAGTCAGGGAAATCCAGTCAGGATCACCGAATGCACGGTATTGAAAAAGATAACCTGTGGCACAAGTGGTATTTGCCCAGTCGAGAGCAGAAGTTGTCAGTCCAATATCAGTTACTATGAAGCTACCTGGTGCCTGGCAGGTTGTCGTGCTGGCAGTAATTTTTGCCCAATCACTCTTTTCTCCGTTGGCGCATTGATTACGAACCTGGAAATCGTAGCTGGTGGATGAGTTAAGTTCATTAAAGGTGTAGCTTGTTGCCGTTCCTGCATCATAGGTAGAAGACCATGTACCGCTGCCGGTTACTCTGTACTGCACCTTATAAGAAGCAGCAGTAGATGATGCTGCCCAATTGAGGGTTGCTGAACAAGCGGTCAACCCTGTTACGGAAAGACCATTCGGTTTAGGATTAATAGCGACTTTATTTTGCGCCTGAGATCCGGTAACAGCCGGATTACTGCCCACTACTCTTACCCGGTATTTATTGCTGGAAGGCAAGCCTGCAGGTAGCGTGCAGGAAATATTTCCACTGGTGGTTTTCGCAATTGAGCCTATTACTGTTGGCGATGTAAAATTCCCATCCTTATCACTGAGTTCTGCTGTGAAGACATTACCCGGATTAAACGCACCACTAACAATATAACCGACTGTTGTGCTTGTGCCTGCACAGAAAGGGCCGTTCAGCACTTTCTTGGTGCTTATGGACAGCTGTGCGAAAGACTGTAAACCGGTGAATGCAAAGACAATTAATGAAAGAAGAATTTTTTTCATGAGACAGATTGGTTTTGGTTAAATGTTTTCAAAATTATAAAGAAAATACAACGGAGAAAATTTATTATTCCTGCCAAGATCTGCAATATGCTCATGCCGGTGCCCTTTAAAGCCGGGTCTTTCAAATATCTTGCGCATCTAAATACCCGGGAACTGATAAAAACTGTTTACTAACTATCTTCCAATACTTGTCGTAGAGACAAAAGATCCGAGATGATTTAAGAATGCGCTGAAAGCCGCATTCCACACCCAGAAAAAGGGTATCATGACTGCCGGCAAACCAATTCTCAAAATTCACTTAATTTGCAGCGCTTTTTGAGAACATCCACGGGTATTACTTCATCAGTTTCAGTGCATAAAAAAAGTGCACGGAGACTATGCGAAACAGGTTAACCTTTGCAAGAAAAGCACAAATCCGATATTTTGCCTTACATAACCAATCCATGAGCAGCTGCATATGAGTTCTTTTTCCAGGTTCTTTTTGTCCGCAATTTTGAGTTTTCTCTTCCTGAGCAGTGCTTTCGCACAATACCGGTTTACATCGCCTGAGCCGAATAGTATCAACCACAATCCGGAAACCAATATTATTCTCAAGTCGGCGGAAAATGTGAATGAAAAGTCGCTTAAGATTTCTTTGGTGAAAATTACCGGATCAATAAGCGGTGATCATACCGTCCGTATCGTTCTGTCAAGCGATCAAAAAACAATCCTGTTATTCCCGGTTGAGCCGTTTGCTTTTGCTGAATCTGTTAATGTGTCAATAGAGCGCGGATTTGAAACAGCAGGCGGCAGCGTCATAGATGGCACTGCATTCACCTTTAAAATACACCCTGTAAGATCGCCGGAAACAGCGGAAGCAATCAGTAAAGCGCTTCAACATTGCCATGAAGAAGAATATGGAATCACTGAGGATACCCAATCCGCGTTTCAGAAAAGCCCACCTGAATGCTTTTTTCCTGAAACAGAAATCATTTCAAGCGGCAATGAATATGTTGCCCCGTTATTTATGCGTAATCAACGATTGAATGACAATATCTGTTTTGCACGGCAGATCATGGGTAATAACGGAGATTCTATTTACGCGGAATTTGATGAGATGGCCGGCATTGATTTTAAAATCAATCAAAACGGATACCTGACTTACTTCGATAAAAGTGACAGTTCGTTTGCCATGATGGATTCAGGTTATAACCTTGTCAAAAAATTCTATATGGGCAATGGCTATCCATGCGACGAGCATGATTTTCTGGTATACCCTGATGGTCATGCTTTCCTGATGTGTTACGATGCACAGATTGTGGATATGTCTCTGATAGTTGCAGGAGGCCAGGTGGATGCTGTAGTACTGGGACTGGTGCTGCAGGAACTAGATGAAGCCGGTAACGTGATTTTCCAATGGAGAAGCTGGGATCACCTTGAAATTACAGATGCTGTGGATAACTATGTCAATCTAACCCTTTCTGAAATCGACTATGTGCATGGCAATTCCATCGACATTGATACAGACGGTAACCTGCTGGTTTCCTGCCGACACCTTAGTTCCATATTGAAGATTAATAAATCAACCGGTGAAATCATGTGGCAACTGGGAGGAGAAAACAATGATTTTTCCTTCACAAATGAAACAGGCGTCAATCATTTCTTTTATCAGCATCACTTTCGCCTTCTGCCCGATGGTAATTATTCGATGTTTAACAATGCAAATTACCAGGTGCCGCAGGCTTCTTCGGCAAAGATTTATTCTCTGAATCAATCAGCAAAAACTGCAACCCTTGTTTGGGAATATGTACATCCTAAAGTAGTAGGATATAATCAGGCATTTGATTACTACGTGTATGGCAGAGCAATGGGTAATGTTCAGCTATTACCTAATGGAAACTGGCTGATCGGCTGGGGCCTGTTGACTAATACCCACCTGGCACCATTCCCGAATATTACTGAAGTAGACAGTGCAGGTAATATTGTTTGGGAAATGCGCTACACCGACAGCACCCTGGTAACATACCGTGCATTTAAGTTTGACTTCATCCGTTGCGGATATATTGCAGACAGTTCATTGATGGCTACCTACGTTGGATACGATTCGGTTGATCTGGCCTGGGACAATTCCAACAATGCAACCTCCTATATATTCCAATACAGACTCTCTGGCGCTCCTGACTGGATAACTATACCACTGGAAACCAATTTCATATCGCTGAATGGCCTGCTTCAGCAATCGGTGTATGAATGGCGGGTGCAAAGTATATGCGAAGCGTACAATGATTCATCAGCGATCACTGATATTCATGTGTTCAACACGATCTTTAATGGAATTCATTCCGTGCCATCAGCTGGTATGGGCCTTATCATATACCCTAACCCCGCGACGGATGTCACCAACCTGAGCCTTTTAATTCCTGAAAGCGGTAGTTTTAAACTCCTCATCACCAATCTAGTTGGTGAAAAGGTTTTTGAAGAGCAAATAACAATCAGCGCCGGAAAAAAAGTATTGCCTTTAATGCTAAACAATTGGACGCCGGGAATGTATTCAATTCAAATATCCGGCAGCCATGCTGTAATAACACGTCCATTACTGATTCATTAGAAAAGTGAAAATTCCATTTAGATTTTGTTTCATCATCAAGAGCGTTAAGAAGCTAACACCTCCATAAAATCCAAAAGAATGAAAATAACGGTTGCATTCTTCGTACTGGCAATGTCCATACAATTTGCTTTCGCGCAATTTACTTACGTGAGCCCAATGCCGGGATCTGTTTACCATAACCCTGAAACTAACATCATCCTGCTCAACGGGCAGTTGATTGATGAGGCTTCTGTACAGGGAAACAACCTCCTTACCATTGTAGGCTCTGTAAGCGGCAACCATACGTGGAAGGCACGCCTTTCCGACGATCACAAAACGGTTGTCATCCACCCTGTTCCGGTCTTTGCTTATGATGAAAATGTGTATGTGGTGGTGAGCAACAATCTGAAGACGGTGAATGGAGATGCGATTAGCGGAATTTCCTTCAGTTTTCAAACACGCAAAGAAGTGACCCCGGAGCAGAAGGCTTTGTTCAGCCAATACCGGTTGGAAGATTTCAAGGAATCATTCGGATATGATCCTATCACTGATCCGCAGCCGGAATTATTTGAGACGCCTGATTCATTTCCCTCATTTGTTATTAACGTAAATAACAACGCTGCTCCCGGCCGTATTTTTTTCGGCACACAGCAGGAACTTGATGAAGAGGACACTAATTCATTCCCAACCATTATAGAAAATGACGGCACTCTCTATTGGGCGCGTGACGAGGGAAAAGATGGACATGACTTCAAACTCAATGAAAGCGGCTACCTCAGTTATTACAGTTATGCTTATGCCTGGTGGAAGATATTGGATTCAAATTTTAACGAGATAGATTCCGTTCAATGTGGAAACGGTTATGAAGCAGAAACCAATGGCCATGATTTTCAAATGTATGCTGACGGCCATTACTTTGTGCAAGCCTTCAATGACCAGATTGTGGACATGACTGCTTACGGAGGATTTCCGAATGCTACTGTCAAGGGATATATCTTACAAGAACTGGACACAAATAAAGATGTCATCTTCCAATGGAGAAGCTGGGATCACTTTCTATACACCGATGCCAACCAGTGGACTCCGCTGACGAATGCCAAGGTTGACTATGTGCATGGCAATGCCTGCAGCAGGGATTTGGATGGCAATGCCATTATTTCCTGCCGGAATATGGATGAAGTCACAAAAATCAACCGTCAGACTGGCGATGTTATCTGGCGGATGGGTGGTGAAAACAATCAATTCACCTTTGTTGACGATAATATCCCGCAGCATTTCAGCCAGCAGCATGATGCGCGCAGGATTCCTAATGGGAATATAACACTGTTTAACAATGGCAATAAGCTGCCGCCTGAAATCAGCAGTGCAAAAGAGTACCATCTAGATGAAGTGAACAAGATCGCCACGCTCGTTTGGTATTATGAGCATCCTGACGTTGGTAATAATCATGTTTTCGGCAGGGCCAGCGGCAATGCGCAAAGGCTGCCCAACGGCAATACTATGATTTGCTGGGGAACTATCTACTGGAACAAGAATATCCCTTCAATGACGGAAGTTGATTACAATAAAAATATTACCTGGGAAATGACTTTTGATACAGCTGGCATAAAGAGTTACAGAACTTATAAGTTTGATTTCGTTCGTTGCTCAGTACCGGCTGACAGTTCCTTAACATCAACCTTCATCACTGAGGATTCCGTTTTACTTACATGGGGTGATGCCAATAACTCTTCCTCTTACATTTTCCAGTATAAATTAGCTACTGAACCTGATTGGACTTCAATTGAAACACCAGATAATTTTATCGCACTTAACAACATTATTCCTGAAGTTACTTACGACTGGCGTGTGAAGACCATCTGCGAAAAATTTACAGATACTTCCGCCATTTCAGCCGTTCATCAGTTCAACTCAATTCCAACCGGGACATCAGATTTGACAGAAGACTTTGCATCCGTTTCACTATATCCAAATCCGGCAACAACCACTACAACACTGGAAATCATTTTGCCCGAAAGTGATATTGTGAGACTTTCTGTGATTGATCTGCTGGGGAAAGTGGTTCATTATGAAGAATTTAAGGCTTTGGCTGGCAGTAACCTGCATGCCATTAACCTGTCGGGCCTGTCTGGCGGAATATATAGCTTAAAGGCAGTTTCAGGCACTCATACCGGAATGCAGCAACTGGTCATACACTGAAAACCGGTCATTGCACAAATGCAAACCGAACCTGAACAGCGAATTGGCATTCGGCTAAGCTTAATCAGTATGAGTGACTGAATGTTTCATGCTGATTAATTTTCCTGTATTTTTCCAGCCATCAAATAACCCATTCGCTTTATGAACAGAATTGCTACTACTCTGCTATTATGCTTTTTCTCCATTGGCATCTGCACAGCTCAATTCAGCTTTATCAGCCCTGTGCCGGGATCACAGTATCACAACCCGCAAACCAATATCATTCTCAACAGCGGCAAAGTAATCGAACTTGCAACTGTCGGTGATAACCAATTACTGACTATTGCTGGATCAGTTACCGGCATGCATACCTGGAAAGCCAGGCTATCAGATGACCAAAAGACGATAGTTATTCATCCCGTGCCGGAATTTGCATATGGCGAAACTGTTTCTGTCACGGTTTATCCGGTATTAAGAAGTGCTGATGGTGGAAAAATCAATGGCACTTCTTTCACCTTTTCCATCAGGAATGCCATATCACCCGAGGAAGCAGAGCGTTACAAACAAAGCCGGCTGGATAATTTTATTGAATCGTTCGGTTACGACCCAACCATAAACACCGAAAAGGGATTTTTCGAAACACCTGACTCCTTTCCCACCTTTGTTATCAATGTAAATAACAATGCCTCACCCGGCAGGATTTTCTATTGCAATCAGAATGAAAATGATCCAGACGATACCAATTCCTTTCCGACAATTATTGAAAATGACGGAACACTGGTTTTTGCCCGTGATGAAGTCAGCAGTGGACATGGTTTTCAGCTCAATCACAATGGTTACTTATCATTTTTTCAGTACAATAATTCTTTCTGGAAAATACTCGATTCCAATTATAATGAGATCGATTCCGTGCAGTGCGGTAATGGTTATGAAGTGGAAACAAACGGGCATGATTTCCAGATCTTCCCCGACGGGCACAGCCTGGTTATTGCATATGATGATCAGACAATAGATATGACGGCCTATGGCGGGAGCCCGGTGGCTGATGTAAAGGGCTTAATCGTGCAGGAACTGGATGCCAGCAAAGAAGTGATCTTTCAATGGAGAAGCTGGGATCATTTCCAGATAACGGATGCCAATCAATTTACGCCCCTCACCAATAGCCAGGTAGATTATGTTCACGGCAATGCCGTGGAAAGAGACTTTGACGGAAATCTTCTCATTTCCAGCCGCAGCATGGATGAAGTGACAAAAATCAACAGGCAAACCGGTGATATTATATGGCGAATGGGCGGAGAAAACAACCAGTTTACTTTTGTGAATGATAATATTCCAGAGCACTTTCGCCAGCAACATGATGTAAGAAGAATTGCTAACGGCAATATCACGATTCTGAACAACGGGAACTACCTGCCTAACCAGATCTCCAGTGCCAAAGAATATCAGCTGGATGAAGTAAATAAAGTGGCTACGCTCATTTGGTTTTACGAACATCCGGATGTTAACGGAAATAAGGTTTTTGCACGTGCCTCGGGAAATGCGCAACGTTTGCCTAACGGAAACACTATGATCAGTTGGGGAACCATTGTGTTTGATAAGGGGATACCCAATATGACGGAAGTTGACATGAATAAGAATATTGTCTGGGAAATGACTTTTGACGAATCAGGCCAGAAGAGTTACAGGACTTTTAAGTTTGACTGGAATCCCTGCAGCCGTGTTTCTGCTTTCACTATGAAGGCAACGAAGAAACCGGATAAAATGATCTTAAGCTGGCAGCCTGCTACAGGTGCCATCAGCTACCTGGTCAATTACCGTCCGGTCGGATCATCCGCCTGGATATCCAAGAACATCAAAGCGCCAAAAATTAAAATATTGGGATTGCTGCCGGCAACAACTTATGAATGGAATATTAAGACCATTTGTCATAAAGCTCCATTGGTGACTTCAACCATTTCGGAAACAAAAACATTTGTTACCCCGCAGAGAAACGCGGGCGAGTTAACTGTTGAGCCATTACCTTCGCTCAGCGTATATCCTGTTCCTGCCAGCGATGTATTGCATGTTGCATTTGACTGCAATAGGGAAAAAGCGACTATCCGGATTAGCAATATGATTGGACAACTCATGTATGAACAGACGATTGCCGGGGACGATGAAAGTGGAATATCCATTGATGTTTCAAAGTGGACTAAAGGATTTTACCTCGTTGATGTGATCGGTAATTCAATGCATGAATCGAGGAAAATTATTATCGAATAACACTGTGAGGCGGCTTCAGCTCGGATCTTTGATGTATCCATACATTGCTGGTGTTACCATTTGCATTATAATTTAACCGAGACGCGCATGATTGCCGCTACGCCTTTGCCGCCATATTTCGCTGTAATTTTTACCTCTCTATTAACGGAACATGATCCAGCCTATGAAGCTATGGCGGAGAAGATGGCATTGCTTGCGGCCCTGCAGCCCGGCTATCTAGGCATGGAGACTGCCCGCGAAACAACCGGAATTACTGTTTCATACTGGGAAAACCTGCAAGCCATCAAAGCCTGGAAGCAAAACAGTGAGCATCTGTATGCACAAAATATGGGGAAGTCTGCATGGTATGCCGCCTATAAAGTCCGGATTTGTAAAGTGGAATTAGAATATGGATTTGAAATGGAAATGCAGCGTGGCTGACGGAAAACATTTTTTCAGACAGCTTGCCGTTTTTTAATCCAAATTATAAAGGCACTTCAATTTGATTCTTGCAATGCTTTGCTGGTCAGAGGAAGACAATGCAGCGAAGAAATACGGAAGGTGACTTTAATTGTGCTCTTTAATTTTCATTATTAAAATATAGCCATCAGGATATTGACCCGGCTGCGTTTCAATATTCTGTTCTTCTTTATAAATCAGCCCGATATTCTTCGCATATTTTTCCTGGTAAAAAATTGTTTGAATTGCATTGATATCCTTGTGCTGCGTAACCGTTACCACTGAATCAAAGGTGGAGTTATTCACTTCGAGTGAAATGTTTACATCCGTATATTGATAGTCCCAATCCGCCAGGTAAACTAATGGACTATCGGTGTCAATCTTGCTGTTGCCTTTCCATGTTTTATTCAGCAGTACAGGGAAATTCATTTTCACAAAAAGGAGATTCTCCTCCACCTTTTCCGCTGTATTACCAGTAAGTTTGGCAGACCAGATATCGGTGATTATCCAAGGATCAGCCGGTAAATTTCTTCTGCTGCGGATAATTCTGTATGCCTGCTGATGGGCGGCATCCATGTAAGGAGAATCAACCTGTTCCATTAATTCAAAATGTGTTGTATCTGTAGTATCAAAAAAGTTACTGATTACTATAGAATCCACTTCATAGATTATGTACTTGCCTGTCGTCAGCGGGAAATAACTTTGATCGACCGGCAATGGCGCTATGGAAGATTTCTTGCAGGATGAATAGGCAAAGACCAAGCAACAAGCCGAGATGCATAGCAAGATAGTTAAAACAGGATACCGCTTGCGTTTTTCAACCATGGTCTTTTTCTTCAATATAGAAAGCTTGAATGAATGATACCACCACCAATAACATCATCACCTTCATAAAACACTGCCGATTGTCCCGGTGCTATGCCTTTCACCTCTACGTTAAATTCAACCTTTATTTTTCCGTTTGCGCTATAAAGCCTGCAAGGTGTGCCGGCATCTTTGTAGCGCACTTTTGCAATTGCTTGAAACCCATCCGGTACAGAGGCATATTTCTGCAGGTTAATGCCACCTACTATCATACCACTACGGCGGAGTGCTTCCTCCTCTCCTAATACGACGGTATTCGTCTCGGCAATGATGTCTGTAACAAACATAGGCTTGCCCAATGCAATGCCAAGGCCTTTACGCTGTCCGATGGTATAAAAAGGATAACCTTCATGTGTACCAATCACCTCACCCTGTACAGTAACGAATTTTCCGCCTTGCACCTTTTGCTCTAAGCCAGGCACTCTTCTCTTTAGGAAGCTTCTGTAATCATTATCGGGTATAAAGCAGATTTCATACGATTCACTCTTCTTTGCCAGATCAGTATATCCCCATTCCGTGCACATCTTTCGGATATCCTTTTTATGGAATCCACCTAACGGGAAGCGGCTGATGGCCAGGTTTTCCTGTGCAAGGCCCCATAATACATACGATTGATCTTTCCAGGTGTCAACCCCTTTGGAGACAACATAGCGCCCATTTGCTTCGCGTAGCTGCGCATAATGGCCGGTGGCAATAAATTCGCAATCCATCTGCCTGGCCCGCTTTATCAGCGCGGTCCACTTAATATGTGTATTGCACAGCACACATGGATTTGGTGTTCGCCCGGCAATGTACTCTTCCACAAAATTCTCAATGACTGCATCACCGAATTCCTCCCTGATATCAACAATATAATGGGCAAATCCAAGGTCAACAGCCAGTTGCCGCGCATCATTTATGGAGTCGAGGTTACAACAGCCGGTTTCCTTTTTAGAACCGCCGGAGGAAGTGTAATCCCATGTTTTCATGGTGATGCCTACCACTTCATATCCTTCCTGATGCAGCATCACGGCAGCTACTGTGCTGTCGATACCGCCACTCATGGCCACCAGAATTTTACCGTGCTTGCTCATACTCTTAGATTGTTACCGCTGCTCACCAGGCGGCCAAAGATACTACTACTGGGAACACTGAAAAAATCATGGTGAATTAAACCGGATATTCTTCTCAAAAGCTTAAAACGATAGGCAAGAAATTCCGCGATTCATAGCAAGACTGAATACCGGAAATAGCAAAATAATTCAAGCAATCATGCGTAGCAGTTAATTGGTGATCTGGAAAGAATAAAGCAGCCCGTAACCACCCGTTTAATGCCTGTGAAAGTCTTTCATTTAAATGTTTGAATGATTGAAAAGAAGGCACTTTTAGATCTGTCAGCAAAAAAACAAATTTTACAATCTTTACAAGATGAAAAACAGGCCTAAACTGACTATTGGGAGAACCGATAAAATTGATTTGCCTGAATGGGGCATTTTTGATATTGATGCCAAAATAGATAGTGGTGCATATACTTCTTCCATTCATTGTGAAAACATTCATGCCTACTATCAGAATGGAGCGCATGCAGTGCGCTTTACACTATCAGCCGGTGAGAAATCAGTGACACAGCAATGTAAAGTTTACGAAAGCAAGCAGGTTAAAAATTCTTTTGGGCAGGTCGAATACCGCTATCTTGTTAAAACATCCATCTGCCTGTTTGGTAAAAAGTATGTAATTGAACTGGCACTGACAGATCGCTCATCCATGAAATATCCTGTATTAATAGGCAGGAAAGTATTACGGGACCGCTTTGTAATAGATGTCACAAAACGAAATTTATCTTACCAGGAAAAGATGAAAACGCTGAAGATGAACAAACAATCATCAAAAAACAAATAGTATGGGGATACAAAAAATTAAACAAATCCGGTGGTGGCGATGCATGAAATCAGCAATGGCAGCTGATAAAATCATTTTTCAAATTATACCGGAATTGAATTAGCTATGAGAATCGCGATTCTTTCAAGAGATGCCAAATTGTATTCTACCAAACGCCTGCTGGAAGCCACTCTTGCAACAGGGCATGAACCGGTATTGCTGGATCATACCAAATGTTATGTGTCTATAGAGAAAGCAAAGCCATCCATTCATTTTGGCGGGAAAGAAGTAGTAAACATTGATGCTGTAGTACCCAGAATTGGTGCTTCCGTAACATTCTACGGAACTGCTATTGTGCGGCAATTTGAGATGATGCGTATTTTCTCGGCCAATGAATCACAAGCTATTGTAAGATCGAGGGACAAACTCCGGAGTCTGCAGTTGCTCTCCCGTGCAGGCATTGGCATACCCAAAACCGTATTTGCCGACAATCCGAGGAACGTGGATGACCTGATTAAGATGGTGGGCGGAACGCCCCTGGTCATAAAATTACTGGAAGGTACGCAAGGCATCGGCGTGGTATTGGCAGAAACTGACCGTGGTGCCAGGTCAATCATTGAAGCCTTTCTCGGGCAGGACATCTACATCCTGGTACAGGAATTTATCAAAGAAGCAGATGGTGTTGATATAAGGGCTTTTGTAATTGATGGGCAGGTAGTAGGTGCAATGCAGCGGCAGGGACGTGCCGGTGAATTCCGGTCAAATCTACATCGCGGAGGTTCCGGTACGGTTGTGCAATTGTCTGCCGATGAAGAACAATCGGCCATTCAGGCAGCCGAAGTTTTGGGTCTTAAGATTGCAGGTGTTGACTTACTGCGTTCGGCACGTGGCCCATTGATACTTGAAGTAAATTCTTCTCCCGGCCTGAAGGGAATCGAACAGGCCACCGGTGTAAATATTGCGGGAAAGATTATTGAATTCGTTTCACTTCATGCAAAAAGAAAAGAAGTGGAGGATAAAATAGGAATCTGAAGAACGCAGCACTAGCTCAATTCGAAATAACAATCTTCTCACGGTAGATTTTGCCGTCTTCGGCAACTATGATAAGGTAAATGCCGGGAGACAATCCATCAGTTGGCATTTTCCAGTTATTCTCCCCCGCAATGCAGTTTACTGCAGTTCTCTTACAAATAATACCTTGAGAAGAGATCAGATAATATTCAGCATTGCCTGATTTTAATGCATTGAAGGAGATGGAAACTGTTTTGCCGGAAGTTACTAATCCGGGGAATACGTGGAGGCCGGTGTAAATGGGATCAACTGTATTTACACCTGTACCCAAGATGGTGAAGAATGTTTCTTTAGGAGACCATTCAGTACAGGTATATCCATCTTTTAAGGGAATCACGCGCCAGTTGTATTTCTTGTTTGGTTCGAGGCCAGTTGTGAATGCCGTGCCATGCACGATGAGATCCGTTTCAGTTGGTTCAGAGCCAAACGTTGGGGCTCTTGTTACTTCCAGGTGATAGTAGTCGGCACCGGCTACAGGTTCCCATTTGAATTCAACAAAATCATGTGGCACATCATTTACGGAATCAATAGGATAAGTCAGCTGCACCACACCGGTTATCGGTGAAATATCAGGTGCCGGATGGTTTAGCAGGTAAGCACGTTCATTTGTGAGATTATAATTCATCGCAGCTATTTGTTCATTGCTGAATCGGGTCTGGCAATTATCATAAGAATAGCTCATAAACAATGTTTCATCCGGATCATACTCATCACCATTTGCATCTGTATCGGAACCAGTATACGGACAATTCCAACGGTAATCCAGGAAGTCGGCTCTTGTATCACAAAAAAGATCACCTGCATAACTGCAATTACTGCCATTCACAAATTCTTCCTGCGTACCTACGATGTCAAAAGGATGTGGCAAGGAAAAATAATGGCCCAGTTCATGCGCCAGCGTTGTGCTTCCCGGAGCATTGCAAGACTTGGCAACGGTAACCGCATCAGGACCATAGGTGTAGTATCCACAATATCCGGCCGGATCGTCAACAATATAGACGTTAGCCACGCCATCAACATTATTCTGATTCATCATCTGATCTCCTGAATTGAAATCATGAACATAGTAGTCGTCGTTATCGATATAATGGATGTCGTTATATACATAAAAATAGATACCGGCATAAGCGTATTTCTCATTTAATTCGCAGAGCAAAGGCCAGATATATGCCAGCCTGTAATGGCCGGATCCGTTACTTTTTCCAACAATATGAAACTGAACAGGAACAAATCGTGCTACCCGTTCCGTTTGCGAAACTGCATATTGTTGTTTATACAGGTTGTACGCAATGAGCCGCGATCTCATATCTTCAGTCAGTGAAGTGCCGCAGGGTTGCTGAGCCCTGGCTGATACAAGAGCAAGCAACAGCAATAGGGATGATAATGAAAATTTCATGGAAAAAAATTTGGTATCCGAACTGAAAGCAAAGGTAGAAAATCATGTAATATCATCGGAAAACTGTTTGCCAGATATTATTGAAGAGAAAGTTGTTGCGTGGCAAGATTCAGCCGGAGAAAAAACAATGGGAATAGCCAGAACTAAAAGATTCATTCGCCTGAAAAATGTCCTTTTGACGCCCCCACGCCGGCTATGACTTCAGAGAAAAATCACCCGCTTACCTATTTCCCTTGATTTTGTTTTCTAATTTAGCGCACATTTTTTTAACGCTAAATCTCCATTCAAATGAAAGTTACCGTTGTAGGTGCCGGCAATGTAGGTGCAACCTGCGCTGATGTGATTGCACGCAATGACTATGTACACGAAGTTGTATTAGTTGACATTAAGCCCGGTATCGCAGAAGGAAAATCGCTCGATATCTGGCAAACTTCACCCATTAACATGTTCAATACACGTGTAAAGGGTGTAACCAGCGATTATTCCGCCACTAAGCATTCCGATGTGGTGGTGATAACTTCAGGCTTACCGAGAAAGCCCGGAATGAGCCGCGATGATCTTATCTCCACCAATGCCGGTATCGTTAAATCTGTGACGGAGCAAATAATGCAATATTCACCCGACACTATACTTATCATCGTATCGAATCCTCTCGATGTGATGACCTATTGTGCCTACCTCACGGCAAAGGTTGAACCGGGCCGTGTTTTCGGGATGGCAGGTATTCTCGATACCGCACGCTATAAAGCTTTCCTGGCAGAAGCGCTTAATTGTTCTCCTAAGGATATACAGGCGGTATTAATGGGCGGACATGGTGACACCATGGTTCCGCTGCCACGCTATACTACTGTATCGGGCATTCCTGTCACTGATCTTATTACTGCAGATAAACTTGCACCGATCATTGAGCGGACAAAGAAAGGCGGCGGAGAACTGGTGAACCTGATGGGTACAAGTGCATGGTATGCTCCCGGGGCAGCAGCCGCGCAGATGGTTGAGGCAATTGTGAAAGATGAGAAACGCATCTATCCCTGTTGCGCATGGCTGCAGGGTGAATATGGCCTTAAGGATATTTACCTCGGTGTGCCGGTGAAACTTGGAAAAAAAGGCATTGAAGAAATTATTACCCTCAACCTGGATGCTGCGGAAATGGCATTGTTAAATGCATCTGCTGCTTCGGTGAAAGAGGTAATGGATGTTCTTGATAAGATGAAACTGATAGCCTGATTCAACGTCATTCATTGGCTTTACAAGCATCATTATGAGAGCGCAGTAATTTCCCCATACTGCGCTCTTCATTTTTCCTGCGCTATCTTAGCACCGGTACGACTGCAACAGCAGTACTAATCCATTAGTTGAATATTACGGTATGTCAAAAAAAATAACAATACCACTCAAGGCAGTCAGTTTACAGGAAGAAGGATTTCATCTTTTTGTGGAAGGAAAGGCAGGGACTCATTCTATCCGGTTATTAATTGACACCGGCGCTTCCAAGACGGTGCTCGATAAAAAATTCATCAGCGAGAAACTGCCGGCGCTCAAACTGGAAATCAATGAACAGCTTACCACCGGGGTAGGTTCTAATACAATACAAAGTGAATTTACAGAAATCGACACCTTAAGCGTTGGCAAATTAAAACTGAAAAAATATAAGGTAGCTGTGCTTGATCTGCAACACGTTAATGAAACATATTCACTTATTCAGCTTCCCGGCATTGATGGTGTTTTGGGCTGTGATGTTCTTGTTGACTACGGCGTCGTAATCAACCTGCGCAAAATGGAACTCCGGATCCGTAAAGAATCACGATAATCCATTGCCGGTGAAAATTTATCATACGCAGACTTCCTTTGTTGCACACGCACGACTGATTATTTCGGCTATTCATAACATCGGTGTTGCAGAAGCGGATTGGTCTTCCCAATAAACATACATTTGAGTATGGTTATAATATTTTGTAATTTAGTTTTCTGAAAAAATATATGGCGAAAGATGGCTAAATATCTTATTGCAGCATGCATGGTGCTCCTGGTGCTGCAGAGTTGCCGGAAAGATAAATCCGCTCAGGCTAATCTGTCAAACTATCCGGAGCAAGTCGGCAAAATAATCAATACGCAATGCGCTATCAGCGGCTGCCACAATCAAAATTCAAAAGCTGCTGCTGGCGGTTTATCACTGGAAACCTGGAATCAGTTGTTTGAAGGAGGCAGCAGCGGATCAGTAGTCATCCCCTACCGTCCCGATCAAAGCTGGCTTATGTATTTTGTGAATACCGATACCAGTCGTGGTATTGCCCTCACGCCAACCATGCCCGTCAATGCTGCACCACTGTCTGACGATGACTATTACACGCTTTATAACTGGATATTGTCCGGTGCGCCTGATGCGAATGGTACTATTGCATTTTCAGGAGATCCTGACAGAAAGAAATTTTATGTCTCCAATGAAGGATGCGATCTGCTAACCGTATTTGATACGAAGACATTGCTTGCCATGCGGTATATTGACGTAGGCATTTTATCCGGGATTGAAGTGCCTCATCAGCTGAAAATTTCGCCGGATGGCCAGTATCTGTATGCCTGCTTTGTCGCCGGTACGATCATTCAGAAACTAAGCACGGCCGGTGATTCAATTGTCGGGCAAATCTCTATCGGCCCCGGAAGCTGGAATACCATGGCGATATCAAGTGATGGCAAAAAAGCATTTGCCGTTGATTTTTCTGATGAAGGAAAGATTGCATATATTAACCTTGATGAGATGAAATTAGTACAGTATTACCAGGGAAACGGGTTATTTGAAAGTCCACACGGAAGTTGGCTCAACAGTGACTTCACTACTTTATATGTGACGGCACAGTATGGCAATTTCATTTACAAAATAGATATCACGAATCCCTCCTTTCCACAGATTGACAAAGTGGTATTAAAACCCGGACAGCAGCCCAACACGCTGCAAGGCACAATTGATCCGCATGAAGTACTGCTGTCGCCTGATGAATCAAAATACTTTGTTACCTGCCAGGCTTCCAATGAAGTACGGGTAATGGATACAAAAACTGATACATTAATTACCGTACTGCCTGTTGGCCGTTATCCGGTAGAAATGGTGATGTCAAAAACAGAACCATACTTGTTTGTTACCTGCATGGAAGATCCCTGCAGCGAACCGGTATGCAAAGGTTCGATTTATGTTATCAATTATGAGAATTTAACGGTCATCAAATCACTGCAGTCAGGATTGTTTGAGCCACATGGCATAGCGGTGGATGATGAAGAAAAAATTGTTATGGTGGCGAACAGGAATGTCAACCCGGGAGGGCCTGCTCCTCATCATGTTTCGGAATGTGGCGGAAGAAACGGATTTATGAAATTTATTAACCTGGAAACACTTGAGTTTTTACCTGACGTGAGGCCGGAAATCAGTGTTGACCCCTACTCCGTTGCCGCTAAAACCCATTAACATGCAGTTGTCACGGAGCATGTATTATCCACCTATCTGAATGGTGCGGAAGTCATATTTCGTGCGTGGAAATCTTTTCTTGATAAAATAATTTGGTATAAGTAAAGCTGCACTTACCACGGTAATGCCTACACCGCTCCAGAGTGCGATCTCTTCACCGTCTGAGCGCTCACCATCCTTTCCACCTCCGGCTGTAATTGCAATTGTGGCAATACCAACACAAGCGCCAATAGCAGCAGCGGCACCGAGTGCAGTACCAGGATTGAACCGGAACTCTGTAATATCACTCAGCGCATAAAAGCTGCTGTTCACATAGATAGAATCTCTTGTGATTGCCTTGACTTTGCCGGAAATAATGACACCGTTTACCAAAGTTGCGTGCACTTTAGTATTTCGAAATACAGTAAATGGTTTACCACCGTCCAAAGGTGTTAGATTCAGGAGAAAAACAGGCGGTGTATGTGGTCGAGCTGACGTTGTTGGCGGTAATACAGGATTTTGCGCCCATGCTGCAACACTACAAACCAAGATAATAATCCCGGCAAAGACAAATACTTTCTGACGGTATAATGCTGACTTCATATCAAACGTAATTTTAGAAGCTATCTCAAAACAGGCAATCAATGCGGCCATGCCGAATTTATTTCTGCATCTGTCAATGAATTGAAGAGATCCTGATCCCGATCTTTCGGGAAAGAATGACTCCAGGTATTTTGAGATAGCTTCTA
Organism: Chitinophagales bacterium; assembly: GCA_019694975.1. Taxonomy (NCBI): domain Bacteria; kingdom Pseudomonadati; phylum Bacteroidota; class Chitinophagia; order Chitinophagales; species Chitinophagales bacterium. Next base: position 64,202 of record JAIBAY010000011.1, on the reverse strand, counting down.
CTTGTTTCCGATACGGACAAAGTTAACCTAAACAAGTTCTTTTTCTTGTGCAGTACCGGCTTACTTTTGCACAGATTGTAAAGAAATGAAGTATGCAACCGATGATTAAAAAGATCATAGTGCTCACCGGTGCGGGCATTAGTATCGAAAGCGGTCTGAGGACTTTTCGTGGCGGTGACGGACTATGGGAAAATCACCGCATTGAAGATGTTGCAACACCTTCCGCATGGGCGAAAGATCAGGCAATGGTGTTAAGGTTTTACAATGAACGGAGAAAAGATGTTAGACAGGCATTGCCGAATGCTGCGCACCGGGCACTTGTTAGCCTTGAAGCTCATTTTAACGTGACGATCATTACACAGAATATTGATGATTTACATGAACGCGCTGGGTCAAAAAATATCATTCACCTGCATGGAGAAATCATGAAATCGAGAAGTTCGCTGGATGAGAGCCTGTTGTATGACTGCACCGGCGATATACAAATTGGTGACCATTGCGAACTCGGTTCGCAACTGCGGCCGCATGTTGTCTGGTTTCATGAAGCCGTACCAATGATGGATACTGCTGCTGCTGCCTGTGCAGATGCAGATATTTTCCTGGTGATCGGTACCTCCTTGCAGGTTTACCCGGCAGCCGGTCTCATACACTATGCTCCCCGGCATTCTCTCAAATTCCTTGTTGATCCTGATTTTCATGAACTGCCGCGATTGAAAAACCTTGAAGTCATTGCAGCAAAAGCCAGTACAGGTGTACCGGCACTCGTTAAAAGAATCATTGATGACTACCAGCACGATGCAGTATAAATTGTTTGCCTGTGCAATAGCAAATCACTGTTGATGCCGGCTATCTTCACACAAATTTTTTTATTCTCCTTCATCCATAAAATTTACGCCAATGCATGAGAATCCCTGGAAAATACTTTCCACCAAAGAGCACTACGATAATCCATGGGTGAATGTAGTGGAGCACCAGGTCACGAACCCGGCGGGCAATCCCGGTATTTACAGTGTAGTGCATTTTAAAAACCTGGCTATATGTGTATTGCCTCTGGATGAAGCATACAACACATGGGTTGTCGGGCAATACCGTTTTCCGGTAGAAGAATACAGTTGGGAAATTCCGGAAGGAGGCGGACCACTGGATACAGATCCACTGGTATCGGCAAAGCGTGAGTTGCTCGAAGAATGTGGTATTGCAGCGCAGCAGTGGATGCAGATTGCCAGTTGTCACCTTTCCAATTCGGGAACAGATGAAAAAGCAATCATTTACATAGCAAAGGGTCTGAGTTTTCAGGCATCATCTCCTGAAGAAACCGAAATCCTCGAAGTCAGGAAGATTCCATTTGAAACACTTTTTCAGATGGTTATGAATAACGAGGTGATGGATGCACCTACTATTATTGCAGTACTGAAAACGAGGCAACTGATAACATCGGGCCTTGTATGAAATTGAACCGAAACAAGCTTACATCATGCGATCAATTGCTGACTGTTTTATGGATTGCCAATGCACCATTTATTCAGCCGTAATAATCAACTCACCCGTAAAAGTTGCTGCCAGGTTGTTTAGCCGCAGGTAATAAACGCCTGCCGGCAGTGGGTTAAAATAAATTTTGCTGAAAGGATCATCGAGTTTCCAGGAGCCTACCGCCTGTCCGTAACTATTGTACAGGACGGCATCGGCATGATTCCAGGGAATATATACCTCTATGTTATTCCTGGTTACAGTAGGATAAATCAGCGGCGTGGTTTGTTTATCTTCTGAAGCATCCAGCATTTCTTTCAATACAAAGGGATGTGATATGTAGCAGTTTTTCACAGGCCCGGGATCAGTATCACCAAATGCCAGCCGTATCGAGTCGAATTTCTCGCGGTAAGTCTGCACCAGTGCATCATAATTATGGTTGTTGACAAGATTGGTCAGCTCGAGAGAATCATTAACCATATCAAAAAATTCCTCTACGGTATCTGTGAAGCAGGTATAATGGATGTATTTATAATGAAGGTCGCGGATGGCGCGTTTGGAAGGCGACCCATTTCCTTCATTAAGCATCAGGTAATAAAATGCTGAGCGGTTAAAGGTACCATCATAGAGGTCCTTTAAAGAACCTCCATCCAGTGGTTGCGTATAGTTGATACCAGTTAACTGGTAAACTGTTGGAGCAATATCAAGGTTGGTAGCGATCCTGTCATTAATTACGGTGCCTGCCGTAAACCAATCCGGGTAACGGATCAGCAAGGGAACTTTCATAGAAGGCTCATAGGCTACTGATTTACCATTCAGCCAGTGGCTGCCTAAAGTAAACCCATTGTCTGACATGAATATCAACAGTGTATTATCGAGCTTGCCTGAGTTTTCAAGAGCATCGTAGACAATTCCTACGCAGCTATCCAATCCTTCCACCACTTCCAGCAGCCTGCGATATGTTGAATCCATTGCTTCACCATGCAGAAGGTCTTCGTTATTGCCATCGTATAAGAAAGAAGGATAATTCACCGTATACTTTGCCGTATCAGGTTTCCATGGAAGAGTCACATTCGCCATATTTCCTTCATAAGCAGCCAGCGGATCATTGGGATAGTGAGGCGTCCTGTATGCCAGCCAGAGCATCAACGGGTCATCTACCCTTTTGATAATGGCTATAGCTGAATCTGTGAGGGTTTCCACATTTGGTTTATTAATGATTTTGATCACCCCGTTATATAAGAAGTTAATCTGACCCTGATTTTCATCGTGAGATTCAAGCGAATAGTCAAATTCATCTTTGCCATCCTGCAGAAATGTATTATGATTTTTACCGATCAATGCAGTGTAGTAACCATTGTCATGCAGCACCTGCGGAAAGGTAGTTTTGGATGTATCCAGTGAGGTGCCATTTTCAAATACGCCGGTCTTCAATGTAAACAAACCGGTGGCAATAGATGCCCTGCTCGGCGCACACATGGATGTTACCACATAACTCCTGGTAAAATTCACCCCTTCATTGGCGATACGATCGATATTGGGTGTCTGGAAAAAAGGAAATGCTCCGCAACAACTGAAATAGTCAGAGCGTGCATCATCAATCAGTATGAATACGATATTCGGCAATTTCGGTAGCTGCACTGCCTGCGGCGATGTCCAGTTATTCTGATTCAGTTTACAGGTGGTCACTTCAAACTGGTAAGTGGAGTCAGGTAATAATCCTGTAACCGTATAAGATGGCGCAGGCAGAAAGGATTGAATGGTGGAAACGCCTGCTGTGTTCGTGTATCTTACGCTGAAATTGTTAAACGGGCAACTGGTCTGTATGGTGATCTTCACCGTAGTGCTGCTTGCGGCGGTGATAACCACTTCATCTGGCAATGTACAGGTCAGTGTTTTGCCTGACTTGCTCACGGCACTGCTTTGGGAACCATCGGTACATTTTGACTGAACATTGAAATCATATTTTTTACCGGCTGCGAGATTGGTAAAAGTGTAGAACGTATCCTTATTCGTTTTTATCCAGTTCGACCATTGTGTGGCGGAAGCGGGTTTATACCGTACCTGGAATTTGGCTCCCGGCACTGATGACTTCCATGTCATTTTAATGCTGCAGGAAGTAAATTCACTCAGCTTTAATCCTGTTGGTGGATTTGTCTGGCAGTTTTGTGCAATCAGTTGAAAGCCTGCAAAAAGTATAACAATGCAGAAAGTAAAAAAACGAACCATGATTTTTTTTTGCTAAGCTATGATATTGTTATGGAACAATTCACATTAATGCTACAACATGTTGAATATTAAAAGATGCATATTTGATTGAAGCGCGTCTGCATAATGTTTATCTGATAATGGATAACCTAATCCGGCCCTGATGGGAAGAGCACAATCAGCGATAGCCGCTAATCAGCTGCCGGGAGAATTATGAAACACGTAGATTTATTGTGACGATAAGCGTAGCAGTGCTTGTCATGCCGGAATTCAGCATATAAAATGCAGATGGATTACCTGCCTCTTTTCTTCAGCAAATTTTCAAAAACTTCCAGGTACTGATCAGTGATGTGTTCCCAGGTGTATCGCTCGGTGATCCGGTTGCGTGATTTGTCCCTGTAAGATTGTGCCAACGATTCATCGCCATCAATTTGGTTAATCTTTTCCGCCAGGTCATTCACATCCTTTTTGTACAGGATGCCGTATTCACCATCCTTCAGTACTTCGCGGTTAAAAACGGTGTCTAAAGCAATAACACAGTTGCCGTAGGCAAGTCCTTTCAGCAAGGCGGGATTGGTACCACCGAATTCATGGCCATGCGTATAGGCGTAAGCATTGGCGTGTAATTCTTTGATGAGGTTACTGTCGTTGATATGGCCGAGAAATTTCACCCTCGCCGGATCCGCTATGGCACGCAATTCTTCTTCAAACGGATTCTTATACACGGTTCCGCCTGCAATAGCCAGTACTCTTTTGGAATTGGATTGCATGAATGCCTTGACGATGATATCCGCATTGTTATCGGGCACCAGCCGTGATGCAATCAGGTAATAGTTGAATGGTTCGAGTCCCAGTTTGCGTATTGCATCCGGGTTTTCCGCGTACTTGAGATCAGCCCCGTAAGCAATATCAGTAGAATCACAATTGAACTCCTTTTTATAATAGTCCTGCATGCCTTTGGCATCGGTAATAACCACATTGAAAAACTTAGTGGCACACCATGCACCGAAGTAAAAATATTTCTTGCCTGCATTGCTCCACTTAGGGCGCATCCACTCGAGGCCATCTACATTGATACAATTCCGTTTACCAAAAAGGCTTAAAAGAAACCCAAATGGTCCATTTGCCGCATTGCAAAACAATACCACATCCGTACTGCTAAAGATCACCTTCCAGGTGGACAGAAAAGAATGCGAAAACTGCGAAGTATTCTTTCCTTTCATGGAAGGAATATATTTCAGCTTAATACCCCTGTAGGAAGGCTGAAATTCGGTAAACATATTTTTGTGCGCATAAACGGTTACCTCGTGACCACGTTGTACGAGGCGTACACCAAGTTCTTCGGCAAATGCTTCGTAACCACTGTAACCGGAAGGGATTCCCCTTGTGCCGAGTATCGCTATTTTCATATTCTGCTGATGCTGTTCTGCCTGTTCAATTCTTACGCCTGGTAATTCTCTTTCAGGAAAGCGATCAACGCCTCTTTCCAGCCCGGCATCTGATTCAGATTTATTTTTTTCAGGTTGTGGTTTTCCAATACGGAATAGAACGGACGTTTTACCACTAATGGAAAATCTTTGACACTTGCTTCAAACAAGGGCGTCTTCAATTGAAGGGTATCAAAAATAGTGCGGGCGAATTCATACCACGAAACTTCTCCTTCGCAGGTCATGTGATACAATCCAAAGGCATCGGTTTCCACCAATGACAAAGTGTTTTTGGCAATTTCCCTTGTTGGGGTCGGGGTTAATATTTCATCTTTCACTACACGCACCTCGGGTTTCTCTTTCGACAGTTTCACCATCGTGGAGATAAAATTTCCGCCCTTGGCACGACAGGGTATTTTGCCATAAATGCCGGAAACGCGTACGACAAAATGATTGGTACAGTAATTCTGAATGAACTGTTCGCCTGCGTACTTCGTGATGGCGTACACGCTTTGCGGAAAAACAGCATCAGATTCAAGATACGGTTGCATCTTTCTGCCATCGAATACATAATCTGTTGAATACTGCACCAGTTTGAAACCAAGGTCGGCGGAAGCTTTGGCAAGATTGAGAGAGCCAGTACCGTTGATTTTAAATGCCGTATCAGGTTCTGTCTCACACTTGGGAACATTGTGCGCAGCTGCTGTACAGATAACCGCATCCGCCTTGATTTCACTCAGCACTTTTTTCACATTATCGACATCACCTATTTCAATATCCTGGTGCGTTAATGGTACAACCTCATGTTTGGCCGCGAAGACTTCGCATATATCCGTTCCCAGTTGTCCATTGGCACCTATAACAGCTACTTTCATAAGATTTATTTATTGGATGAAAGGCTTAAACTGTTACAATGAAGACAATACATTGCAACCATTCCACCCGTTTTTTTTGATTGAAAAACCTTTCAGAGTTTTTTGAAAATCTGGATATTATAGTAATTCGGATTATCAAAATCCTTGAACTTATCGAAGTTGTGCACCAACTCTTCCAGGATGGATTCGACACTATGAATTGGTTTGAAACTGAGCATATTGGTGGCCTTCTCGCTGGTCACCTTGTAGTTGCGGAAATCCTGCACATTTTTGATGTTCAGCTTGATCTTTTTATTCATTTTAGTATCCACTGCTTCCTTCACAAAGTCAGCTACTTCACCTACTGTATAATTGCCGGAAGCGATATTGAATATGCCCGAAATTTCCGATGCCGATTCAATAGCCCTGATATAAGCACTTGTAGCATCCTGCAATGCGAGAATAGGGCGCCAGATGGAAGGATTGTTGATGATGATTTCTCCTGTTGCAACAGCTGTTTTAAACATGGTGTTTACAATCAGGTCAAGGCGCATACGCGGGCTATAACCACTAACGGTTCCCTGCCGGAATGCGATCACTGAAAAATTCTTATCACTCATCTGTATAACTGCCTGCTCACCCTGCAGTTTAGATATTCCGTAGGGATAGTTAGAGACAGCCGGTGAAGATTCATCATACAATTCATTGACCGTATATCCATACACCGAGCAGGAACCTGCATAAATGAAACGCTTGACGCCCGCCCTCTTGGCGATATAGGCAAGATAAGCCGGAGAAGAAGCATTGCTTACAAAATTCCTTGCAGGCGAGAATTCAGCCATCGGGTCATTTGACAGACCGGCGAGAAACACCACCTGATCGTAACCTTCTAGCTCCTTTTCATGCAGATCAAAAATATCCTTCTGAATTACTTTCACCTCTTTAGGCAAATTGTTTCCAAACCAAAGCAAATCCACTACATCCACTTCGTAGCCTCTGTCAAGAACTTTCGGAATAAGCGCAGAGCCAATGTAACCGGCGCCTCCAGCAATGAGTATTTTCATTTTACTTGTTTTTTATGGGTTATCTGATATTGATTTATTGGTAATCTGTATCTTTCAGTTGCACCTCAATCGTCTTCACTAAACCTGCTGAAATGACCTTATCCAGGACATTCCTGTTAAGCCGGAGCTCATTTAATATTTGAAGAAATCGGATTCAGGGCGTGCATTCCATTCGGCCAATGTCTGTGCGATTTCATCCTTCTTCGACAGTATGGGGTTTTTCACCGGCCACTCAATGCCGATGGCCGGATCGTTCCAGCGGATGCCACTTTCAGCTTTGTTATTGTACATGCCGGTGCAGATGTATTGTATCTCAGCATAATCGCTCAAAACGGCAAAGCCACGGGCAAAGCTGGGCGGCGCATAGATCATCAGCTTATTCTCGGCTGAAACTTCGCGTCCATACCATTTGCCATAGGTAGGAGAACCTTTACGGATATCCACTGCTACGAGGAAAGCGGTGCCGACCGGAACACGCATGAGCTTGCCCATACCTGGTTCCCACTGAAAGTGAAGCCCACGAACCACATCTTTAACTGAGCCGCTGTGGTTATGTTGCACAAAATCGGTTGGTAACCCCATCTCTTTGAACTGATCCAAACGGAAAGTTTCCATAAAGAAACCCCGCTCATCCTTAAACACTTCAGGTTTTAAAACCACCACCCCATCACTGAGGTGTTTTGATTCAATTTCTATCTTCATGCGTATGTTATTAAGGGCTTTTTTTAAGACGGCGCAAAGATAAACGAATCGATAAGAAATCCGAATGACAGTATATTTTCGCAATGCCAAATTACAAACAGGCCGCTGTTAGCCGTATATGGCTGACAATGGAGACATGATTGCTTTGCAGTGGATGGTTGATTTTAGAAATATGGCGCCTGCATGCTGGTTCATTCAGTAGTTCGTAACAACTTAGTTACAGCCGAATGCTGGCATTCATCTGCTGATATATCGAAGGTGTCTTAATGCATTCCAATCGCTGACAGGTAGCGCTCTGCATCGAGTGCAGCCATGCAGCCTGATCCTGCCGCTGTTACTGCCTGGCGATAGATTTTATCCTGCACATCACCTGCAGCGAATACACCGGGAATATTTGTTTTTGTGCTTCCGGAAATTGTTTTGATATAACCCTGTTCATCTGTTTCCACGAAGTCTTTGAAAGAAGCAGAATTCGGCTGATGGCCAATGGCAACGAAGAATCCTTTAACCGGAATATCAAATATTTCACCGCTGGTTTTATTTTTCACTTTCACGCCCTCCACCATCTTTTCACCGAGAACTTCTACGGTTTCGGTGTTCCAGTAAACTTTTATTTTCGGGTTGATTAAGACCCGTTCCTGCATCACGGCAGAAGCACGCATTTTTTCGCTTCTCACCAGCATATGAACCATTGGCGAAAGATTAGCGAGGTACAATGCTTCTTCGCAAGCGGTATCGCCCGCACCAACAATGGCCAATTCCTGGCCTTTGTAAAAAAAACCATCACATACTGCGCAGGCAGAGACACCACTGCCATTGAGCCTTTGTTCTGATGGCAGTCCCAGCCACCTCGCAGTTGCGCCGGTTGCTATGATCACCGTGTACGCCTTTATCTCTTCACCTGAATCAAGATATAATTTATGCACAGGCCCTTTGAAATTCACGCTGCTGATGAAGCCAAACCGTATATCAGTTCCCATCCGCGCAGCCTGTTGCCTGAATTCCTCCATCATTTCCGGGCCTTGAATGCCTTTCGGATAGCCCGGATAGTTTTCAACTTCGGTGGTAAGCATTAACTGCCCGCCCGGTTCAATCCCCTGGTAAAGTACGGGATACAGGTTAGCACGTGAAGCATAAATAGCGGCTGTATAGCCGGCGGGGCCGGAACCTACAATCACGCAAGGGTGAATTTTTGAATCAATCATCTTCAGCCAATAGATTAGTCAACGATTAAAACCGGAATGAAGACAAAAATGCTTAAATAAAAGTTTCAATGCAGGATGCGCAAAGAAAAAGAATCCACATGTCATTGGCAGCTATACGCATTTTCAGTTATCGCCCCACAAATTGAATGGCTGCCGGCAACAATGAAGCTGTCCGTTCGCTTTACAATTTCCTACTTCGGCACAATGAGTGTTTTGAAGGAAGGAGAATAACCACCCCAAATACCTTGTCCACCGGATATGTTGGATTGAATAATTACCGGTGATGCGAACGGACTGCCCTGCCCGCCCAATTCAAATTCAACAGTGCGCCAGAAATTGTAATGAGCCTCATCAATTGCCGACCATTTTACGGTAATAGTATCACCTTTTCTGAACAGACCATAGTTATCATAGGAGCTGGTGTCGTTTCTGTTCACGCCCCTGTCGAGCGGGAAATCAAAAGTGGTACCATTGATAAATCCGTCTTCAAACACCGAATTATAGCCGGGGAAATAACCGCCACTATTAACGCTTGTGAAATACCTGATGTATTGCCCCAACTGAGGCGGATCTGAGTAGCGGCAGATGAGTTTTACCAGTGTATCATTGGAGGCATCAGCACCCGTTTCATACCATATAGAATCGAGCGGAAGTGGTTCGGGAATGGAGGTCACGGCCGTCAGGGTTTTCCCTCCCGCTTCAACCGTAAGCGTATAGGACTTGCCTGCTTCACCCACCATACCAAATCCTACATAAGCGGAAATAAGAGTGCCGGCAGTATCGATGGTGAATTCACTTAAAGTAATTGTCTTGTCGCCATCAGATACTTTTACAACTGCATCGTGTACAAACAGTGCGTTCAGTGAATCGAGATAAAAAGTGGAATAATAATCTGAAGTTTTTGTCAACAAAAGATATGGAGGCAGGCCAGTTTCAATGTAACCTTCTACAACCAGTTGCTCTTCAGAGGAGGGTAAATTGATATCAATATTCTGCTCGCAGGAAGTCATGAGCAATATGATGAAACTAAATGCGCACAACCACCACTGCCATGTGACAGCAGCTAAAACATTAAACATCTTGCAAGGTTTTTTTACGCTTGTATGTTGCTTTCCGCAGGACATATTTTGTCTTTTAAAAAATTTAAAATTTAAAATTCCAGGTGACGGAAGGAATAATGGGAAAGAGGCTGACCTGTTTGGCCTGCACCGTAATCTGAGGGTCCTGTAAAAAAGTACCCTCATATACCGTATAGATGAAATAGGGGTTTTTGCGGTTATAAACATTATAGATAGAAAAACTCCAGCCCGACTGAAACCTCCTGTCTTTCGTTCCTTCGTAGGTTGCTGCTATATCGAGCCGGTTATATGCCGGCAGACGGATGGAATTCAGATTGCCATAATGGGTGAGTATATTTCCTTCAATAAAATATTTTGAATCAGGCAGTGTGAATGCAATGCCGGTTTGAAATACGAAGGTGGCAGCCAGGGTCCAGCGTTCTGTAAGCTTATATGAACCAACCACCGAGACATTGTGCCTCCGGTCGTAACGGTACGGAAACGTAGCTCCGTTGTTCAGGTCGGGAAATGTACGATTGGTAAAGGCGAGTGTATATCCTATCCATCCTGTAAAGTCGCCGACTTTCTTATTAACAAAAAATTCGATACCATAGGAACTCCCTTTTCCAAAAACGAAGCTCTCCTCAATATTTTCATTGGGAGAAGGTGTATAGCCTTCTTTATATTCTATCTGGTTCTTCAGGTCCTTGTAATAAACCTCAACAGAGGTTTCGAACGTATTGTCTTTGAAGTTTTTAAAATAGCCCAGTGAATACTGATATCCGATCTGAGGCTTTACAAGCGCGGTGCTGGGCACCCAGATATCTGTAGGCAATGTGGTTCCGTTGTTGGAGACGAGGTGGACATACTGATTGTTGATGGTAAATGCCGCTTTCAGGGATGATGAGCCGGTGAGTGACATTCTTGCCATCAGACGCGGTTCTATGCCGCCATATGTTTTGATATGCTGACCGGATTTATATTCGATGCTGTCTTCCGGGAGTCCGGTAAAATCGTTATAGATAATCTTCTTGTATGGTCCGACCTGCTCAAAAAATGATAAGCGAAGGCCGCCAATAACCTGTATTTTTTCCGTGAGGTCATACTGATCCTGCACATAGGCAGCACCTTCATGTGCATACAGATGCTGAATGCCTTCCGGATTAAACTCGACGTCGCCGCTTCTTCCTGAAATACTGCTGGGCTGAAAGACATGATAGATATAATTCACACCAAATTTCACCTGGTGTCGGACGCTGGGAAAATAGTCGAAATCAATTTTGGTGTTGAAATCCTGAATGCCTGAAAAGAGTGAGAATTCATAGATATCCTGATTTGCGGACAACTCGAACTGATAGTCCTGGTAGATAGCGGAAGCATTCATGAACAGTTTGTTGCTGAAGAGGTGATTCCAGCGAAGGGTGGCCGTGGCGTTACCCCATGGTATGGAGAGGTTGATATCATCATTGTGGAAGGAGAAAACATCACGCCCGAAATAACCGCTCAGGTATAACCGGTCTTTGTCGGAAAAATTGTAGTTGACTTTGGCATTCAGGTCATAAAAATAATAGGCTGAACCGGCGAAGTCGCTGTTATTGATAAACGGTTTGGCAAGTACATCAATATAAGTTCTTCTTCCGGAAACAATGAATGAGCTTTTATTTTTTACGATAGGGCCTTCGAGTGTTAACCGTGAAGCGATAAGGCCAATTCCCCCTGAACCATGAAAGGACTGGTTGTTACCGTCTTTCATAGAAATATCGAGTACCGATGAAATACGGCCACCATATTCAGCAGGCATACCTTCCTTAAATAAAACAGTGTTGTGAATGGCATCAGCATTAAACACAGAGAAAAAACCAAAGAGGTGCGATGCATTGTAAACGGTAGCTTCATCGAGTAAAATCAGGTTTTGATCCGGACCGCCACCCCTTACATAAAAGCCTGAGGAGCCTTCGCCGCCACCCTGAATACCCGGCAATAATTGTATCGTCTTCAATATATCCTGCTCACCAAAAATGACGGGAAGCGTTTTGATTTTCTCCATGGACAGGTCAAATTTTCCCATCTGACTGCTGCGTATATTTTCATCCTTTGTATCGGCTGCTTCCACCGTGATCTCCTGAATCTCATTTACTGCGGTGGTCATATTGATATTTAACCGTACATCCTGCGATAGCACAAGTGCGGTGTCCACTTCCTTAAAACCAAGAAAGGAAAAAACCAAGGTATAGGTGCCGGGAACAACGGAGAGCGAGTAGAAGCCGTAATCGTTGCTGGAAGATCCGATAGTTGTTCCCTTCACTCCCACTGTAGCACCGATCATACTTTCGCCAGTGGCAGCTTCCTTAATAAAACCGCTTACGGTTATCTTTTGCTGTGCAATGGCTGCCTGAGAAAAAAGTAAGCAGAGAACAATCAGCAGCAAAAGGCCAGTTCCAACACGGATGAAAGGCAGATGGTAACGCACTACTGAAAACCTTACATCAGGCATAATTATAACAGGCTGACTGCTTTTAAATTGAGGATTGTGGTGATATATACAATAGAAAAACTGCAAATGTAATGCTGATATATTGATTGATAACGTGAGATTGTTTTAAGAAATTGTCATTCATATACTAAGATCAGTATTGTTTCAGTCGTGTTCAATCGTCGGGCAGGCTGAGCTGACATTCAACGCAAACCGTTGTTGAGGATTATGTTTAATGAGATAAATTTCAACATTGTACAGAAAGCTTTCTCTTAATAAAGTTCTCACTATCTGCATTTCAGACTAAAGAAAGTCCTTTTGATTCCTGCATAAATAGTGTCATTGCATTCTTCATTTCATCCGTCAGCCGGAATTGCACTTTGTTTTTGAGATAATCATACACATCGATACCCGGATAATAGTCTTTGTTCTGCGTGGCCACTTCCGGTATATGCTCCATGCCAAAGCTTAATGCTGCATTGAATGCATGAATAAATTCCTCTTTCAGCGGCTTATTGGCGACCCAGCAGGCAAAGATGAAAGGCAGCCCCGCATAATTTTTCCAGGCAAGCCCCAGGTCATAGCAAAATTTGAATTCCTTTTTCAGCTGCAATGCCCTGTCGCCAATAATAAGTCCGGCCGTGTTGTCCTTAATCGAAGACTCATAACCAGCGACCGATGATTTGAACTCCGGATTAGTTTTCCAGTAATTGCGGATTAAAATTTTTGCCAATTCCACTGAAGTGCGTGACTGATAGTCAAGCAGCAGCGTGGTTACTTGCTCGATAGGAACCGCTGCATAGATGCAAACGGAAGCTACTTCTCCGTAAGCCGCAATGCCAAAATCGCTGATGATGTGTGCATCAGACAATGCAGGAATTACCGCTACCGGAACAAGACCGATATCAGCATTGCCAGACAGCAGGCTTTCGGCGACGCCGGCAGGTATTTCCTTGAAAAGATTTATCTGGTGCCGGATGCTGCTGTGTTCCAATCCATAGAGGAAAGGCCTGGTGTTCAGATAAGAAACGGCCGTTACATTTATTTTTTCCATGCTTGCTGTTAACAAAATTTCACGTATTCAGTGATGATCAGTTAATGAATGCAAATGATCCATATTATTAAATAGTTCAATGGCGAAACGATTATTGCTGAGATTAAGCTTATAGAGCGTAAGATTGTGATGAGGAAACTGATCCATTGTCAGCAAGGATTGCTGCAGTAATGTGGGCAGGAAAATCCGCATTGCCCTTCCATGCATGCAGAGCAAAGTTTTCTTAGCCGGATGTTGTAGAAAAAACTCCAGGAAGCGAATTTGTCTTAGCTGAACTTCTTTTGGGCTTTCACCACCGGGCGCTTTCCTATCCATTTCACCTTTTAGCCAGTTTTCGAGTAAGGAACGGTAGAGCGCTTTAAAATCTGCGGAAGCACGCTTACCTTCAAAAATGCCCCAGCTTATTTCATCAAGCTCCTTAAATTGATGCCAGGGAATGCCATCCGCAATAAACCGGCTCACGGATTCGTGGGTGCGGCGCAGCGAAGAAGTGAACACAGCATCAAAGGACTCCGCTTTGTAATGCTCATAAAACAGGTCGGCCTGCTTTCTGCCGGTTTCGTTTAAGGAAGGATCGACTCCTCTTCCCTGCACTATGCCCTGCAGATTTAATTCAGTTTCTCCGTGCCGGATAATAAATAGCTGCCTGCTCAAATTGATAATATTTTTTCCTGCGATTTATTTACTGCTGAATGGCAGGCGATGGCTGATAGGGAGGTTTTTCCTCCGCGAACATGGTGTCCTGATAATCTTTAACGATGTTGTACAAGGTATCCCGTTCCACCGGATGCCTTCCTGCCTGTTTAATCAATTCCACCAACTGCTGTGTGGAAAGTGAAGGGTGCTGATCTTCCGCTCCGGCCATTGCGTAAATCTTTGTAGAGTCATCAATGGTACCATCCACATCATCCACTCCAAAGTTCAGGAGCAGTTGCGTGGTATTTCTGCCAATCATCGGCCAGTATGCTTTGAGATGTGGGATGTTATCCAAGAAGATACGGGCCACAGCGTAACATCGCAGATCTTCTATCACCGCAACTTCGCGGATATGCGACATCTCATTGTCTTTATTCCGGAATTTTAGTGGGATGAAAGTATTGAATCCATGTGTTTTGTCCTGTAATTCGCGCAACCGGTTCATGTGATCAATCCGGTGAGCGTAATTTTCAATATGTCCGTACAACATAGTGGCATTGGAAGGCAACCCAAGCCGGTGAGCAGTTTCATGAATGGAAAGCCAGGTGGCAGATGAGGCCTTGTCTTTACAGATAATGTTGCGGATCTCTTCATCAAAAATTTCAGCTCCGCCGCCGGGAATGGAATCCATTCCATGCGCTTTCAGCGTCTTCAATCCTTCTTCAGTACTCACTTTCGCCTTGCGGAACATATAGTCTAACTCAACAGCGGTGAATGCCTTTACATGAATATCAGGTCGAATTTCCTTGATCTTGCTGATTAATCCGGCGAAAAAATGCAGGTTCATTTTAGGGTGAACGCCACCTACAATATGCACTTCGGTAACAGGAATATCCTGGTACTTGCGAACGATATGCAGCATCTGCTCTTCACTCAATTCCCAGGCATCCTGTTCCTGCTGCACCAATCTTGAATACGAACAGAATTTGCAATCAAAAACACATTTGTTGGTTGGCTCTATATGAAAATTGCGGTTGAAATAGGTAAAGTCGCCGTTTTTCCTTTCCCGGACATAGTTGGCCAGCGTACCCAACAATCCGAGTTCCGCTTCTTCATATAAGGTCAACGCTTCCTCCGTGGAGATTCGTTCCAGTCTATCCACTTTGTCCACGATAATGCGCAGTTTCTCCGGCAGGTTTAACTGGTTCCGCAATAGTTCAGATGATACTTTTGATTCCATCCTGATTAAATTTTCAAACGCTGCTGAAATCACCCTGTCAACTTACAGCTTCTTCTATCTGCATCTCTAAACCAATTGCTTCCTCATAAATTTCTTTCCAGCTATCGATTGCACCCCAGTTTTGCTGATCAACAATCACAGACTGCGCAGTGACTTCGCCCAACAAATTAAAATCAACATGCAGTTGCATCAATTGTTCAATAAATTCATCCTGCTTCTCCGGAGCAACGGACACCACTACCCTGCTTTGCCGTTCGCCAAAGAGGAATGCATCCTTGCGAAAAGCAGTATCAGTGGAAATATCAAACCCCATATTTTCCGGCATTGCTGATTCCAGCAGCGTTACAAACAGTCCGCCATCAGAGCAATCGTGCGCTGATTCAATCAACCGGTGTTTGATCAGGATTTGAATAGCCTGCTGCACAGCCACTTCTTCATCAAGGTCAAAATACGGGGCCGGAGAATATTTGATACCACATATACCGGCAAGATATTCGGATGAGCCAATATCATCACCTGATTCGCCAAGCAGGTAAATCAGGTGACCACTTTCTTTGAATGAAAGGCTCATACGGTCATCGATATCATCGAGAATTCCAACCATCCCGATAGTGGGCGTTGGGAATACCGGACCGTCATCGGTTGATTGATTATAAAAGCTCACATTACCGCCGGTAACGGGTGTGTCCAGCTTTTTGCATGCTTCACCCATTCCTTTTATCGCATGCACAAACTGCCAGTACACCTCGGGGTTATACGGATTTCCAAAGTTGAGGCAGTTGGTTACTGCGACCGGCTTGCCGCCAGAGCACACAATGTTACGGGCCGATTCACACACTGCAATGGCAGCGCCTTTTTCAGGGTCAGCAAACAGATAACGTGCATTGCAATCTACCTTGAGTGCAAGTGCCTTGCGCGAATCGCTGATTCTTACAATGGCAGCGTCGGATGGTGCATTGGTGGAAGTATTGCCGATGCCCACCATGGAATCGTATTGATCGTAAATCCATTTTTTAGATGCAATGTTGGGGCGGGCAATCAATTGCCTGGCGATGGCCTCCATATCTTCCGGTACATCAATATCATCAGGGTTGAATGATGCTATTTCACCTAAGTAAGCGGGAGCAGCGTATGAACGGTTGTAGACGGGTGCCCCGCCGCCAAGCACCAGTGAATCTGCATTTACATCTGCCACCAGAGTGTCGTTCATGTAATAGTGCAACCGACTACCTGCAGTTACCTCACCAATCTGAACACAATGAAGATCCCATTTTTCATAAATACCGAAAACTTCTTCTTCGCGCCCTTTTTCCAATACGAGCAACATGCGTTCCTGTGATTCAGAGAGCAGTATTTCAAATGGCTTCATATTGGCCTGTCGCATAGGAACCTTGTCAAGCTGAATTTTCATTCCGTGCCTGCCCTTTGCCGACATCTCAGCCGTAGAACAGATAATTCCGGCTGCACCCATATCCTGCATACCAATAATGGCACCGGTTTGAATAGCTTCCAGTGTTGCTTCTAACAACAATTTCTCCTGGAACGGGTCACCGACCTGCACACTTGGAAGATCTTCATGCGAATCTTCAGTAATATCCTGTGAAGCGAAGCTTGCGCCGTGTATTCCGTCTTTGCCGGTAGCCGAACCGACAATGATTACCGGGTTGCCTGCACCATAAGCAATAGCGGAAACCGTTTGCCCTATGCGTACTATGCCTACGCTCATGGCATTCACCAGCGGATTAGTATTGTAACAGGCATCAAAAAACACTTCGCCGCCAACTGTCGCAACACCAAATGCATTTCCGTAATCACCGATTCCTTTTACTACACCGCGCAACAGGTGCTTTGTTTTTTCTTCTTTCAAGTCGCCAAATCTCAAGGAGTTTAAAGCAGCAACAGGCCTGGCACCCATGGTGAATATATCGCGGTGTATGCCGCCTACGCCGGTAGCTGCGCCCTGGTAAGGTTCAATAGCGGAAGGATGGTTATGTGATTCAATCTTAAATGCACAGGCCCAGCCATTGCCGATATCGATCAGGCCGGCATTTTCCTCGCCTGCTTTCGCAAGTAATCCGGAACCTTCCCGTGGCAGGGTTTTCAGCCATTTGATAGAGTTCTTGTATGAACAATGTTCGCTCCACATGACAGCGTAGATGCTTATCTCTGTAAAGTTGGGCGTACGCCCCAGAATTTCATTAATGCGTTCAAATTCTTCCGGAAGCAGCCCGAGCTCACTTGCTATTTCAACGGTTACCTCCGGATCTTTCGCTGTTACATTCATAACTTTAAATTGCGCAGCAAAATTAGGCAATGAACAGTTACCTGTTGTCTAAAAATGTACACATGCCAATACACGGAATTCGGGTTATGCCAGACGTATCGGTACGTCTGCTTGACTGCAGCCTTCCTGATGTCCGGGGAATTCATCTTTAGTGCTATTGCAGTATCTCCGCAAGGATGGTAAATCAAGGCGTTCTGAACAGATTACCTGTTGATCAATGATTAGCTATATTTTTTGACTGGCTCATGCTGCAGATAACATTAAAAAAACTGTTCCCGTATTGCGCGACCTGTCTGCCTATTTCTATTCCTTAAAAACTTTTATGCCAGGCTGCTATGATGGTAAAACCACTTATTTTCAACTAAATCTTCTCCGACAATATTTAGCTTTGGCCGGCATAAACAGTCATCACTTATAAACTATAGCAACTTATTTGAGCAACACTTTAATTCCCGGCCATCCTGCTGTGCAAACGTTGATTCCATTGGAAGACTTCTTTCGTAATCCGGAGCGTACCCGTTATCAGCTGTCTCCGGATGGCAACTTTCTCGCTTACATGGCGCCATGGAAAAGCAGGCTGAATATTTATACCTGTAACCTGGAAACCAATGAAACATTCCAGGTAACAATGGAAGAGGAAAGAAATGTGTCCGGTTACTTCTGGGGCAGCAGCAACAAAATTGTTTTCCTGAAAGATAAAGGCGGTGATGAAAATTTTCATCTTTTCTCCGTAAACATTGACGGAAGCGATGTAAAGGATCTTACTCCATTTGATGGAGTAACCGTGCAGGTGATCGATGATCTTCCTGAGAGCGATGATGAATTGGTGATTGGCCTTAACCGGCGCAACAAAGAAGTTTTTGATGCTTACCGGCTCAATATTCACAGCGGGCAGCTCACCCTCGAAGCGGAAAACCCCGGCAACATAACCGAGTGGGTTACTGATCATCAGGGGCACATCAGGCTGGCGCTCACTACCGATGGTGTAAGTCAGAGTTTGTTGTATCGTCAGCGTGCAGCGGATGACTTCCGCATTGTTCAAACCACAAGCTTCCGCGAAACACTGCAGCCCTTGTTTTTCACTTTCGACAATGAGGCAGTATATGCATTGTCGAATATCGGCCGCGACAGAATGGCCATCGTGATTTATGATCCGCTAACGGGAAAGGAAAAAGAAGAATTGTTTCTGCATGGAGCAATGGATTTAAGCGGATTGAATTATTCACCCCGGCGAAAAGTACTCACCAGCTATAGCTATACTGACTGGAAGCGGGTAACCATCTTTCTTGATCCGGATACTGAAACTGTTTACCGGCGCATAGAACGTGAAGTGGACAATGAAGAAATAGCCATCGTTTCCCATAGTAAAGCAGAAACGCGTTTCCTGGTGAGAACACACAGTGATAAAACGCTTGGTGCATATTATCTCTACGATACAACTACGGAAAAGGTAACCCTGCTTGCAGAAGTTAGTCCATGGCTTAATAAAGATGCGCTGGCGGCTATGAAACCGGTATCTTATCAATCCCGTGACGGGTTGACCATTCACGGTTATTTAACGCTTCCCATTGACTCAGTTGGCAAGAAAGTGCCTGTTGTAATAAATCCGCATGGAGGGCCCTGGGTACGTGATACCTGGGGGTTCAATCCTGAAGTACAGTTTCTTGCAAACCGCGGTTACGGCGTGCTGCAGGTGAATTACAGGGGATCAACAGGCTATGGCAGAAAATTCTGGGAAGCGTCCTTTAAGCAATGGGGCAGGAAAATGCAGGATGATCTTACTGATGGTGTTGACTGGCTGATTGCTGAAGGCATTGCCGATCCGCGGCGAATAGCTATTTATGGCGGCAGCTATGGCGGATATGCAACGCTTGCCGGACTTGCTTTTACGCCGGATAAGTATGCCTGCGGTATTGATTATGTCGGTGTTTCCAATCTTTTCACTTTCATGAATACCATTCCACCTTACTGGAAACCTTACCTGACGATGATGCATGAAATGGTCGGCAATCCCGGCACTGAGGAGCAATTATTGCATGATGCTTCGCCGGTCTTTCATGCGGATAAAATCAAAGTGCCTTTAATGGTTGTGCAGGGCAGAAATGATCCGCGTGTCAATATCAATGAATCCAATCAGATAGTGGCCGCATTGCGAAAAAAGGGAGTGACCGTCAATTACATAGTGAAGGATAATGAAGGCCATGGATTTCACAATGAAGAAAACCGGTTTGAGTTTTACCGCGCCATGGAAAATTTTCTCCGATTATACCTGCAGCAAGCTGAATAAAGGAAAGCGAATACGTTTCTTTTGCCGCGCGGCATCTTTGAAGCAGCGGGAGTTTAACCGGATGCCTGTTTGAAAATAGATTCTATTCAATAAAAAAGCGAACCGACAAACAGTTCGCTTTTTTATTGCAAAGGCAACGAAAATCAGCTGAGATGCTTGTTGATGAGTTTCGTCATTTCAAACATGTTAACGGTTTTCTTGCCGCCAAAAACTTTTTGCAGTGCTGCATCCGCATTGATGTTGCGCCTTTCTTTGGCATCCTGCAGATTGTTCTTCTTAATGTAAGCCCAAACTTTCTTGGTGACTTCAGTACGGGGAAGTGGTTTTCCGCCCACGATGGGCTGAAGTGCATCGCTGATGTTCATGGCTTTCATGAAGGCAGCATTAGGCGTTCTTTTCGCCTTTGACTTTGGAGCTGCTTTTTTAGCTGCTTTTTTAGGAGCTGCTTTTTTCTTGGGTGCTGCTTTTTTAGCAGCTTTCTTTTTTGTTGCCACTGTTAGGTAATTTTAGGTTAACAAATAAAATTTGAGAGTGAAAAATTAGGTACAGCACTGATACTTTAAGAGTAAAGCGCATAAAAGTTATCAACAGGCAATTGTAAATTTCATAGGAGAAATTGATAAAATGGCGTTTGCTGTTCAAAGGATAAACGGGATAACAGCCTTTCTT
This sequence comes from Chitinophagales bacterium, assembly GCA_019694975.1. Taxonomy (NCBI): domain Bacteria; kingdom Pseudomonadati; phylum Bacteroidota; class Chitinophagia; order Chitinophagales; species Chitinophagales bacterium. Next base: position 43,574 of record JAIBAY010000011.1, on the reverse strand, counting down.
TCCGCAGGATATTCAGGAAATTTTTCGTGGTACCAGCGATGATGTGCAATTGCACGGGGCAGCAGGTTTGCCACTGTCCAGATAAAGAATGACCATGCAGGAAGATTGCGGCACATCAGCGCAAACCCAAGCCACTCAAGCATTTCACCAAGATGGTTCGGACAACTGATCCAGCGGAAAAGCATTCCATGCGGTATGCGGTAGCCGCTTTCGGCGACTTTTCGAAGTTGAATCAGCGAGGTGTCGGCAGTCAGATTAATGAAGGCACCGGTAACGAAAACAACAAGTCCCAAGATGAAGCCGGGATCTGTTAACCAGGTGTCCTCATAGTGTGCGAAATTCCGGAAAAAGTACCCGATAAAAAATCCATTGATGAGATTGAAAACGATGGCAGAGAGCATAATTACCACAGGCATACGCTTTCCCTTTGTATGTATCCGCAACGGGAAAATCAGGCTGCGGTGAATATAATGCGCGCAAAACAATCCGGACAACACCATCACTGGTAATGCCACACCGGCATTGTTCACGAATGTCAATGTAAAAACAATAAGCAAAACCGGGACTTCCATCAGGAACCATGCAAGCCGGTTGCTGATCATAGGCCCCCAGCTTGTTTTGCTGAAACGTCCATAGGGCGCATTAATTCTGAGCAAAAACAGGAACGTCAGGACGCCAAGTCCGATCCAGATAATGTTTAACAAACAAAACAAATCGAAACTGATTACCGGTAATTTCATAACACAAGAAACTTATTTTTTTATACAGTCATGATCAATAAACCACTTGTACAAATCCTGCAGTGTTACGAATAAAGGCCTTGGCATAAACCCGAGTTCAGTCTTTGCCTTAGCAGCATCAATCTGCCTGTTCCCTTCGCTAAGCGCATCAATGGATTCACTGGTATACAAGGGAGGTTTGCCAGACAGGAACGAGGCAACCTTCATGAACGGCAGGCCTGTTCTTGCCAGCCAGGCAGGAATCAGAGGCGGATGAATGCTGCGTCCGGAAATTTCACCCAGCATTCCGGTTATCTCCACTATGGAATGCCATTTCCCCGACAATAAATAACACTCGCCCCTCCTGCCCTTTTGCAACGCACCGGTAATTCCTTTTACAACATCGCGCACATCCACAAAGTCGAACCCTCCCGGAATCAGGGCAGGTACTTTGCCGTTGCATAAATCGATGATTGCTTTCCCCATTAGCGATGGCCGGATATCAGGAGGTCCTACTACACTCGTCGGATTTACAACAGTAACATTTAATCCCTTCTCAGCAAAGGCAAGTGCAAGCAACTGCCCGTCGCGCTTCGACTGATCATAAGCAGGCGACTGCGCCGAAGTAAGCGTGCGCGATTCATTCAATACCTTGTCTGAAGGACGCTGCTGAAAAGCATGAATGGAACTTACCTGCACAAATTTCTTAACCCGGTGGTGAAGTGCAGCTTCCAGCATCAGCCCAACGCCATCTACATTTACCCTCCGCATCCTTCCGTCTTTATCACCGCTGATAGAAATAACAGCCGCTGTGTGGATGACAGCATCTGCTCCCGCCATCAATTGATCAACCGATGCCCGGTCAAGCACATCACCAGTCACTATTCTTAACGGCAAATGATCATGCAGGATATTGTGATTGTGTTGCAAGGCTGTTACTTCATACCCTTGTTCCAGCAAATCATGCATCAGCACATTGCCGATGTGCCCGGATGCGCCGGTAATTGCGACTCTCATTATTGAAATAATTTTATGACCAGGTCAGACTGAAAAAAAGTAATTATTGAAATTGCATATCCTGCCGGTTGCACGGATTCTTCATCAAAAAAAAACTACGTGAAGCAGGATGCAACCAGTATAGACAAATGTAACAATCGGGATTTTCATCCGCGTTTCATAAAATTGTTGCATGAAAAAGAAGTGAACGCTATTTTTGAAAATCAAAATTGAATAAAAAACTTTCAAACATATGAAGCGCCTCATCCAAAAGAAAGACGGTCTAAAAATCAAATCATTGATCGTTTGCCTGCTGGCTCTTTTTCTTGCTACAGATACAAGCGCTCAGCCGGCGAAAAAGGAAAAAAATGCTGCTAACACGGAAGCAGTGCGTAAACTAATTGAAAGCCGGCATTATACCTGTACGATGCGATCGGTAACACCTTCAGGTGGAAGAATGAAACAGTTATCGCCCGGTTATTCGGTTACGGTTGCCGGCGATTCATTGATCAGTAACCTGCCTTATTTCGGAACCTCACACATTCCAAGCACATCTTCCGGTGATGGTTATATGTTTACATCGGCAGCTATTGAATACGAAATAAGCAACAGGAAGAAAGGCGGATGGGACGTACGCATCAAAACGAAAGATCAGCAGGAGAACCCTGAATTCAGGATGACCATTTTTGAGGGCGGAAGTGCCTCTGTTTATGTAACAAGCATCAGCCGCAGTTCCATCTCCTATTCAGGCGAAATAGTGGCAAAATAGCATATAGCCATTGCGTTAGCATGGCTGCATATTCAGTCTGGCATCTTAATCAGCACGGCAGGAATTTTAGCATCTTCCACCATCTTGTTGAATGCCGGAATTTTTTCATTAAAGACTGAATTCATCTTGTCAAGCTGAACATCAATACGCCGCGAGATATCCTGAAATGCTTCTACCGAAGATTTTGTAGGCCTTACGTCGGCCGCCGCCACACCGGATGCGATGCCGGCGAGTTTATCATTTAACATCAGCGGGTTGGCAAGAATGTCCTGCGGAGCGCTTGCTTTGTATTGATACAACTGGCCTTTGATGGCTGTCAGTGAATCCACCAACGGTGCAGTATACTTTTTGAACTTTGCCGCCAGTGCGGTATCCTTGACACTTTCTGTGTAGGAGTTGATACTCTTGATTGCCCCGTTTATTTTATTGATGGATTCATGCGTAACTGAAAGCTTTTTATTGATCTTCAGCAGCAAGGCGAGTTGTTCTTCATATTCGGCATCGGTGATGGTAAGCCTTGGATCTTTGATGATCGAAAATGCCTGTTCACTCACCATGGAATCACCGATAAGCATCTTCACTGTATAGTTTCCCGGAATTGCCATTGGTCCGATCACACTGCCCGCCCACATCACATTCGTTCCTTCCACTTTGGTGGCATCAGGATAGCGCATATCCCAGGTAAACAGGTTCATACCGGAGTCAACCGGTAATACACCGGGACGCTTGATTTTCTTATCAGGAAAAAATTCCTTCGATATCCTGATAGGTTCACCTGATTTGTCTTTGGTGCTCGAATAGGTAATGATACTGTCGCCTGCCGCAGTGGTAAACTGCAACTTCAATTCCTTCGAAGGTTTATTCTTAAGATAATAATGTATCATCACGCCGGTCGGCGCGTTTTCACCGGTTTGCATATCGGCGGCATAGTAGCTTCCGCCTCCCACTTTGTACGTATCGCGCGGCTTAAGGAGCATTGCAGTTTTTTGTTTCACTTCATCATTCAACTGGTAAAGCGGTGAAAGATCATCCAGGATCCAGAATGACCTTCCATGTGTAGCCACCACAAGGTCTTTATCGCGTTTCTGCACCTGTATATCATGCACCGGTGAGTTGGGCAGATTGAGTTGCAGCGATTGCCAGTGATCACCATTGTCAAATGAAACATAAATTCCTGTTTCCGTACCGGCATAGAGTAATCCCTGCCTGTTCGGATCTTCGCGTATACATCTTGTATAACTGTGCTCGGCGATGCCCTGCACAATCAGTTTCCAGGTTTTCCCGTAGTCTGTGGTCCTGAAAAGATATGGATGTGTATCATCACTCTTGTATCTTGTTGCAGCTACAAAAGCAGTTGCCGCATCAAAATGCGAGGGTTCAATAATTGAGATCAATGCCCAGTCTGCCAGTTGTGACGATGGAACAGTTACATTGTTCCAATGCTGTCCGTCATCCGTAGAAACATGTATCAGCCCGTCATCGCTTCCTGCCCACAGCACCCCTTGCTTCATATACGATTCGGCAAAGGCAAAAATATCGGCATACACTTCGGCGCCGGTATTATCTTTGGTAATAGGCCCACCGCTCAGTGCAATGGTATGAGGGGCATGCCTTGTTAGATCAGGTGATATGATTTCCCAGCTATGGCCTGCATCAAAACTGCGATGCACATATTGCGAGGTTACAAATAATTCCTGTGGATTATGCGGTGAAGCGGTGATGGGGAACGTCCAGTTAAACCGGTATTGTTTGCTGGCGGCACTGCTGCCAATCCATGCTTCAGGATAAACAGAGATCACCTGGTACTGGTTGTTTTTTTTGTTATAGCGGCTCAGCTGTCCGTCATACTCACCGCCGTAGGTTATATCAGGATTTAAAGGATCAGGAACAATATAACCTGCTTCACCACCTGCAACCGGATACCAGTCGCTTTCACTGATACTATAATCATCTGACCTGCTCTTGATTTTAATGGAAGAGTTATCCTGCTGCGCGCCGTAAACGCCATATGGAAAATCATTGTCCAGGTTAACATGATAAAATTGTGCAGTAGGAAAATCAAGTTCCGAGAATGATTGTCCGCCATCGAATGTCACTTCGCCTCCACCATCATCGGCCTGTATCCAGTTGTTGCTGTTCTTCGGGTTCCACCACAGTTCATGATTATCTCCATGATGATTGCTGATCTGTGAAAACGTCACTCCCCCATCCTTCGATATCCACGCACTCACATTCAGTACGATTATGCCATCCGGGTTCAGCGGATCGGCATAGATCTGCGAAAAATACCAGGGTCTTTGACGGAGATTCTTGTCTTTGTTTATCAGCGACCAGTGTTCACCGGCATCGTCGCTTCTGAATAAACCTCCGTTTTCATTTTCCACCATGGCATACACCCGGTTCGGGTTGGTGGGAGATACAGCCACCGTAATCTTACCGAGCAGTCCTACCGGCATGCCCGGATTTTCTGAAATCAGGGTCCAGTGATCGCCGCCGTCATATGATTTGTACAATCCACTGCCTTTACCACCGCTGCTCAGTGAGTACGGTGTGCGGTGAGCCTGCCACAGTGAAGCATAAACAATGAGCGGATTAGACGGATCAAATTTTACATCATTACAACCGGTACTGTCATCTTTGGAGAGGATCTGCTGCCACGTGGCGCCACCATCCTTTGAGCGGTAAACGCCACGTTCCTTATTGGCGCCGAAAATTTTACCCATACAGGAAGCATACAACAGCTCCGGATGCTGCGGATGCACAATAATATTCTGGATAGCTCCTGATTTTTCAAGCCCAGAGTGCTTCCAGGTTTTGCCCGCATCCGTTGATTTATATATGCCATCTCCGAATGAGATATTTCCACGCATTTCCGCTTCTCCCATGCCGACATAAATAATATTGGGATCAGAAGGAGCCACGGCAATCGCTCCGACGGAACTTGATTTAAAAGTAGTGTCTGAAATACAAAGCCAGGTTTGTCCGCCGTCGGTGGTTTTCCAAACGCCTCCGCCTACTGCTCCAAAATAATAAAGCTGCGGATTATCAGCAACACCACAGACAGCCAGCGAACGTCCGCCACGCCATGGCCCAATCGACCGCCAGCGCATGCCTTGCATCATTATGGGATCGTAACCTCCCGGGTATTTGTCAGTAATCGCAGCAGATTTTCCTTTGGATTTTTGCGCAGTAAGGCGCGAGGAAATGAAGGTTAAAGACAACAACACTGCAAAAAAAATCAGCATTCTGGTCATACGGCGAAAGTATTTTATCGTAAATGTAGGAATGAAATGGAAAGACACAACGGTTATAGACCAAATAAGGAATTGCTGCGACAAAACAATATCAGATCTATGCCATAGTCATTCATATCTCCATGAATTCTATCATGAAAAGAATTGTCCGGCACAAAAAAATCAACAGACCGCTAAAACTATGCTGCTGAAGTTCATGATATGGCATAAGATTCGCGACAACTGATTTTTTCTCAGCCGGAGTAATAGCAGATCCGGCAATAAACATGACAATGGGATCATTATGTTGCAAATGAAGCGCTGCCTCCTTGCCTCCTTCCTGCTGTTGATCTGCACGCTGAAAGGAGTATCCGGGCCTCATAACGTCACTCAACTTTCCGCTTTTTACCGAAGCGGACAGGTATTCATCACCTGGCAGAATCTTCCGGATACACTTAATTATTATAATGTTTACCGGTCGGAATATGCCATCACTTCACCGCAACAGCTTAGCAAAGCAGAATACCTGGGTTACACCGGTTTTGCATCGGCCAAAGACCATCAGTTATCGCATCATGATGGTTATGATGAATATCTTTCTATTGACTCGGGAATGTCAACACTTGCGCCGGGCACCGGACTTTTTGTTGCCACCACATTAAAGGAAGGGAAATACTTCTATGCCGTCACCGTGATGAAAAACGGCATGGAAGAAAACCTGATTATTCCTGGGGTGAACAGTCTTAGTTCTGCCGTTACAGAAAAAGTTGCCAGCGCCCGGCCTGTTTACCAGCAATCACGCGCGATGCCTTATGGTACGGTGGAGATCTATACGCTCTTCACCAGTATGAAATACAGTGTAGACCAACCGCCAATGAACCGAGCCGGTTATTTTACCACCGACATTGCAGTAAACAGGAATCCGCATGCCGGACTTCAGCCGCTTCGCATAAAATTTCATGCAGGTGGCAGCGACTTCCTGACCACCGGGCTGGTGCCTGCTGCGGATGAGATTGTATTAAGTCCTGAAGACTTCTTTCCTTCCGTCAATAATGCTGCGTGGTGGGGCAGCAATGAAAATTTTGATCTGTTCAACGATGCAAATAATCAACTGCCTCCGCAATCCGGAGTCGATTACAACTATATGCAACAAAGCATAAACATCATACTGGATTGGGTGGAAATGACAATGCCTGTTGATACCAACAGGATATATCTTGAGGGGACATCCTTCGGCGCAATCGGTGCCTTCTTCTTTGCCATGACCTATCCTGAACGCATTGCAGCAGTGAAACTGACAGTAGGTTGTTTTAACCTTGCCTTTCAAAATGATTCAAACAAAGTATGCACCCTGAATACCGGCAATGGCAACCGGACTACAGGCGATAACCGCATGGGAACAGTGAGTGCCGGCCTGATGAGCAACCTTGGCTATCCTGTGTACAATTTGCTCGACGGCGGCTGGCTGGCGCATAATTTTGAGGCAAAAAGCTTTCCCGTCATTTATAGTATTAATGGAAAGCGTGATACGATGGTGGGCTGGACAGAAAAAACAATGTTTTACGATTCCGTGAATGCCTATCACCTGGGCGGCTACTTTTTTTTTGATAACCGGACCCATAGCGGGAACGGCTCAACCTGGAATGACAGCAACTTTGATATTTTCAGATATAGAAAAAACGCATCTTATCCCGCGTTCTCCGATTGCAGTATCAATGAAGACGCTGGAAATGGCAGCGCAGCAAGTGGTGCATTATTCGGCTCGGTGAACGGTTTTCTTGATTGGAAGGATGCAGTCACGGAATCTGCTACACAATGGTCTGCTACTGTATTTATTCGGGACCTGAAAAAATCTTCGGGTGAGATAGTGAAAGCGCCATCGTCCTGTAACGTCGGAATCACTCCGAGGAGGCTTCAGTTATTTTCACCCGAAGCAGGAGATGAAATCGCCTGGACTGTTTCGCATGGAGAACAGATTATCCAATCAGGGATGTTGTATTATGCAGGTGGATCAATTACTATTCCTGATGTAACGGTCTTTAAGGATTCGGTAAAAATTTCCATCGTCAATCTTACTCAGCAGGATGCAATCGGGTTTGACACAGCATCAATGCTGATTTATCCTAATCCGTTTTCCAGCACAACCAGCATTCGCTGGGAACAGACAACAGCAGGCAAATGCACCATCCGTATTTTTGATATCGGAGGCCGGTGGGTAAGTACTTTAGTGGATCAGGAAGTAGATACCGGTGCACACCAGGTTAATTGGAATGGTTATGACTATAGTAGCCGCATAATAGCCAACGGTATCTATTTTGTAAAAATGGAAACACAGGGTGTATCGCTTGTCAGGAAACTTATTGTACAACGGTAATAAAAAGTCTCATGCTGCAGGGATCAGCGTAACGTTACTGCGATGCACTATAAAGAATTCGCAGCAAGGTCTTAATTATATTGTTTATTCCATGGTAATTCCGGCCAGCTTCATTACATCCAATGCATGTTTTTTTTCTGTCTCTCCATGTTGCAGCCATCCCGGCAAAAGGATTGGCCTTTTACGTTCCCTGCCGTCTGCAGCAGTAAAAGTTACCAGGAAATAGGCCCTGGTAATAGCAGGTAATGAATTGATGAATCGGACTTTCAGAATATTCTTCCGCAGAATTACCGTATCGGAGACATAGCCATAACTTCGGATAAAGCTGAGCATAAGTAATATTGCGAGGGCAAGGTATATGACGGCTGTAATCGTATTGTTTCTTTCATATTCAAGATAGATGAGCCATAAGAAAAGTCCGATAAACAATAATGACCGGATACGATACATCAGGTTATTCAGGTTACCGAGAATAGACAGCAGCACAAAACTGACAGGAACAGCATATATCCAGAGATACTGCAAGCTTAAAAGCCCGGAAATAAATTGCTGGTAGAGAAAAAAGGCAGCAATGGCAAACAGCAATGCTATGCGGATGATAAAGGATCCTGATACCAGAAAGGTTCCTGTTTCACTTAAACTCCTGATCAGTTCAATTTTATCCTCACTGATCCTGCAGAGACCGTTTGTCGTTCGGAATGTAAGATAGCTGGGAGTTATGCCTGTGTCCAGAATTTCATCATGATCATTCATGCACCGGCAATATTCGGGAATTTGATGCGCTCCGCATACATCCGAGAACAGATTGCATAATGTGATTTCCTCCGGAATGCATCTTCCTGTTGCATTAACACAATTAAAATGGAAGAGCAGTGATGTTATTCCTGCTCTTCCATGGCGCCTCTTCAGGCTGTTGCATTGCTTTGCCGTGAACGGTTATCGTTGCTTTAATTGTTCACCTTTTCCGATTTGCGGAATTTCCTGCCATGTCTCGTTCATGGAATAGCCTTCCGGCAGAACGAACCTGATCAGCTCATCATCTGCAGCTCTGTGTTGCTTTTTTTTCAACTCATAGTCGTTTTTGATGGGAGCAGCTGTTACTTGCCATGCAGGCAGTGAATCGACCAGCAAGGATGCAGTTCCAAAAGGTTTAATATCTGTTTCCTTACTGCAGGAAGCAATTATCAGCACTGCACTTAACAAACAGGCAAAACCGAAATAATTCATTTTTGTTTTCATGGTATTTTTTTTAATACGATGTAAAAGTATGCTCATGGAAACGCCATATCAATCCCATAAAAGTGGCTAATCAGCATACAGGTTGCGTTGATGTTACATCATCGCGATAAGTTCATTTATTGGAACGTAGCCTGCAGGAAGAACGCCGGCTGGCTCATAATTCAGCCTTTCAATGCTCAGAACCGGACATTCAGCTTGAGGTTCAACCTTCGACCAGTGAGGTAGTTTGGTACTGCATAAACCGTATTGGTGATATCTTTCACCCACGTATAAGAAACTTCGTTGGATACGCCTAAGAGGTTAAACACCTCCAGCGATATCCAGATATTCTCAAAATTACCCAGCACTTTGCTGTCAATATTTTTTTGCTTCTTGCCATTGAGCAAAAGATAAGAAAACCCGATGTCAACCCGGCGATACGGTGATAGCCGCAAGGTATCACGGGCTCTTACATGATCAGGAGGACCAGTGGGAAGCCCTGTGCCGAACAGGAAATTAAGGTGCACTTTGAAATTTTCATTGCCCGGCAGATAATCCTGGAAGAACATACCAAAGTTCAGGAACTGATCGGTAGGCCGCGGAATGTAACCAGGGTAAACAATGGTACTGTCGAGTGTATACAAGCCTTGCCCCGGATCAGTGAATATGGTGTCAACCGCATACACAAAATCGTTGTTGATGTTTTCCTTGGTTGATAACAATGACAAAGAAATCCAGGATTCAGCATCCTTCACAAACTCTCCGTTGAGCCTGAAGTCAATACCTGCGGCATAACCGGTGGCGCTGTTCTCTCCAAAATACCGGATCCTCACATTATCGAGTTCATAGGGATTAAGGTCATACAATTGTTTATAGTATATCTCTGAAACAAACTTGAACGGACGATCCCACCATTTGAAATTATAGTCGCCTCCTATAACATAGTGAATCGATCGCTGTGCCAGCACTGCCGGATGAAGATTGCCTTCCAAGTCACGTAATTCACGATAGAATGGCGGTTGATCATAGGCTCCGATGGCTCCCCTGAAAACAATATCCCTGTCCCATTTCGGCTGATAGGCCAGCTGCACCCGCGGACTGATCAGCAACTGTCTGTCGTAATCCCAGTAACTGATCCGGCTCCCATAGGTAAGGGTAAAATTCCGGTCTTCATTGATGGTCCAGCTATCCTGCAGGTAAGCGCTATACCGCATGCTTGAAAAAGTGTGCTGTGTGCGGATGATGTCCTGTAAATTAATCTGTGACGATGAATACGGAAGTGTATAGCCGGCAGAATCCAATCTCGTCCATTCGCTGAGATTGTCATCAATATGTTCACGGTTTACATCAAAACCCCATTGGAGATAGTGATGATGCTGCAGTAATGAGCCCTTGTGTGAAAACTTGATGATATAAGCATCAAGGTAATCTCTTCCCCAAACCTGGTTTGTTCCTGTGCCGAAATAATATAGTGTTTGTCCAAAATCCTGTGCCCCCAGATTATTATTTACTTCTCCCAGATAATATTCACCGATCACATCAAATGTTTCATCCTCGCGATCGCCGTAGATGGAACCAAGAAATTTCAGGTTCAGGTTTTTCCTTGGTTTATAGGTGAGTGAGAGACCTGCCATTGCCGTACTGTAAGCATCCACTTCCCTGCCATCGAAATATACGGTGAGCCGAAGGGTTTGCTGTACGGTGCCGAAGGTAGTTACCCGGTCTTCGGGCACAAACGTGTAGTTGTTTTTGGAATAGTTGCCGATGGCTTCCAGTGAAACCTTATCGGACACTTCAAAAGTAAGATCAGCCTGTAGATCAATGAATGAAGGTTGATACTCCCCTGTTGTTTCCAGTGTATTCAACAGGTATTGATTGGTTTTATAGCGTCCGCCGAAAAGAAAACGGGTACGGTGATTTTTTGAACTGCCTTCCAGGCTCAGTCCGCCGCCTAATAAGCTGATAGTTGCATTGCCGCCGAATTTTTCCGGTTTTTTATATTCAATATCGAGCACGCTCGACATTTTATCTCCGTACTTGGCGGCAAAACCTCCGGCAGAAAATAAAAGTGATCCAACGAGATCGGGATTAATAAAACTCAGGCCCTCCTGCTGGCCCGATCGGATGAGGAACGGGCGGTAGATTTCAAAGTCATTTACATACACAAGGTTCTCATCGTAGTTTCCACCCCGCACTGAGTATTGCGATGATAATTCATTGTTGGAGGAAGCGCCAAGCACTTTCAGAATTGCCTCCACACCACCAGACGTAGTAGGCAAAGCATCAAACAGTTTGGGATCAATCCGCACCATACTCGGCTGATCGCGCAACTCCTTATCTTCAATGGTGATACTGTCAATGACATAGGTCTGCTGAATCAGAACCACGTACAATGGAAACCGCTGCCCCATCTTGAGGTTTACCTTTCGTTCGTAATTCTCATAGCCAACGGAAGAGAAGGTAAGCGTTACCTCTTTGTCGGCCGCTATCGAAATCTCATAATTTCCCGCCGCATCAGAAAACCTTACTCCACCACCGGAAGAAATCTTTATGGATACAGAGGGCAATGTCTGATTGGCTTCATTGCGTACATTGCCATACACCGTTGCGTTTTGTGCATAAGAAACCCTCGGAAAAAAAGCTGCCAGCAAAAACACAAGTAGGTATCTCATCATTGTCAGGGAAACGACGGTCAGGCCGCAGAAGTATTTATGACAGTGTTTTTCAGCGCAGTAATAGTAGCCTTTGGGTCGGCTGAGCTGAATACCGTGTTACCTGCCACCAGGATTGAAGCACCTGCCCGCAGCAGCAATGCGGCATTCTGTAAATCAACACCACCATCAATTTCAATTTTTGCATTCGAGCGGCTGTCGGCGATCAGGCTCTTGAGCTGTTGTATTTTTTTATAAGTATGCTGAATAAACTGCTGCCCGCCGAAACCGGGATTTACACTCATCAGGCAAACCACATCTATGTCCGCAATAATATCTTCCAGCTGTGCAACGGCAGTATGAGGATTGATGGCCACGCCGGCCTGCATACCAGCTTCCCTGATTTGTTGAATAGTACGGTGCAGATGCGGAGATGCTTCAATGTGAATGCTCAGTATATCCGCCCCCGCTTTCCTGAATGCATCAATATACTTTTCCGGTTCCAGTATCATGAGGTGTACATCAAGTGGTTTCCTCGCTGATTTTTTTACAGCTCTCAAAACCGGAAATCCAAAGGAGATGTTGGGCACAAACCGTCCGTCCATCACATCACAATGGATCCAGTCTGCTGCGCTATTGTTGATCATTTCAATCTCATCCTTCAGCCGGCCAAAATCAGCTGACAGTATAGAAGGTGCTATGATGGGTTGCATGCGGCGAAGATAATCTGATTTTGGGATTAGCAGATTTGCGTTGCGCACACTGAAAATTACCCCAACCGAATTGCAACAGTGATTAAATCAGCAAGATCTTTCATATGAAATACAAGCTGATTGCAGCTTAATATTTTTCGTATTCCCTTTTTGTTCTGCCAAACAAAATATAAATTGCAGACAGCAATTCACCCTTCAAAATCTTACCACGATGAAACAACTCTTTACACTGATCTTTTGCCTTTTAAGTGCTGCAGGCACTTTTGCCGGACAAGGTGGTCCTGATAACTGGGGTTATACCTGGAAAGACAGTAATGAGCCGGATGGCCCTGTGTATAACTGGATTGATATTGAGAACGAAGGAGGCGTGGAAGTGAAATTGCTGGCAGACGATAATTCACGCGGACCGTTCGCCATGAATTTTGATTTTCCTTATTACTGGTACGATGTAAATACTTTCTGGGTGGGTTCCAACGGATACCTGCTTTTTCAAAATGGCAATATCGCCTCTCCTTTTCCATGGGGTGCATCTACGGTGCTGCCGAATGATGTAGTGGGTGTTTTCTTAAATGATCTTACTTTCGGCGGACTCAATGATTCTGCTGAATGCTACTATAAAATAAATGCCGCAAAAGACACCCTCATTGTGAGCTGGATTAATGTGCCATACTTCGACACCAACTCCAACGGTCAGTCCGGCAACAATACTTTCCAGGTGATACTGAGTGCAGTTGACAAGTCAATAACTTTTCAATATAAAATTGTTACGGCCGTCTCTCCCTACTCAGGTGCGAGTTCTGTTGGCATTGAGAATTATTCCGGCAGTATAGGATTGTGGTATAACAGCAGCACGTTTGTCAGTCCGCCGCAGTCATTTGCCATCAAATATTATTTTCCTGAGAATCCGACACTGGAAGTAAAGGATGCGGCAACCATCTATCTTGATAATCCGGAAACAGGCGCTTTATTTTTAACCAATAACAGCAGTACTGCGCATAACCTTGTCGCCAATGTGAAGAATTTTGGAACCATTACCACTGCGCCATTTAATGTGCAAGGTGTCGTTAAAGATCCGATGGGAACACAGGTTGTAGCCAACTTCTTTCTCACCGATACACTGGAAGCGCAGGAGTCACAGACATTTACTTTTGGTCAGCAGCTGAATCCCGTGCTGCCAGGTACTTATAAATATTTTACTGTAACACAACTGCCCGGTGACTATCCGCAGACGAACAATTCAAAAACACAAGAGCTCGTGGTGGTAGATCCCACACTTGATGAGGTGCGCCTTGGCTATGATGCCGGCCAAACCAATCAGCTTACTTCCATCAATTGGATTGGCGGCGAAGGCGGCATCGGTACGTATATGATCCCTCCGTTTTACCCGGCTGTTATTACCAAACTGCATTACTGGAATACTTCCAATGCCGGTTCCGATTTCTCTGCAAGAATTTTTGATGATGACGGAATAAGCGGATTGCCCTACAGCATGTTTGACTCCGTATATGTCTCATCGGGTGATATCGTGATCAACGGCTGGACCGATATAATTCTTGATAACCCTGTAACCATTACGAGCGGAGGATTCTATCTATCCTGGGATATGCATGGAGAAAGCATTGCCCTCGGAATGACCCTTGCGGCGCCATTTTCAAACCGGAGTTTTGAAGTATTTAACAACGGATGGGGCATCTACCGGTCGCGGGAAACGCAGGATCCGATGATTAATGCTACTATCATACAAGGCTTCCCGACCGGTATTTCAACTCCTGGCAATACGGCCATTCAGTTGCAGTTGTCGCCTAACCCCGCATCCGATGAAGCTACCATACAATATCTTGTTCCACCAACGAATGAAAAAGTATGGCTGGTTATCAGAGACCTGCAGGGTAAACTGATTAGCCGCCGGAATATTGGAACGGCTACGGAAGGTAATCATGCATATACACTGGATACCCGCAACTATGCTGCAGGCATGTATCTGGTGGAATTGTATGCCGGTAAAAACAAAAAGACTGATAAGCTGGTGATCGGGAATTAACTGCTTAGCATAAATTCCTGAACAGGAAGAATGGGCTTGTTTCATTCTTCCTGTTCTGTTTTTCAGGTATAACTGTCCTGCGTATTGTATGCCTTATACTTTCAAACGGTAATGTCAGGAGCTTTTGCAACATAGCATGCAATTTCAAAAGAGTGGCTGGTCAGCTATATGATTCTTTCCCAAGTAACATCGGCCAGGTGCTCCTGTAGTCAACGTTTTCCGCCGTTGCAATTATACCATGCACGAACTATCTGTCAGATGAACCATGTAGTCTTCATAAAAAAATTACCTTTGCCCGCACTATGACCATTGAGCAACTTAAAGATATAAAGAGCCGCACTGAGGCCCTGAGGAGGTTTCTTTGACTACGAAAACAGAGTAGAGAAAATCAAAGAAGACGAACAACTCACCACTGCCGCTGAATTCTGGAACGACCCTAAGAAAGCCGAGTCGGTGATGAAACAGATTCAGACCAATAAAAAATGGGTTGAACAATTCAGGGAAGCCCTGTCAAAAGTCGAAGCATCAGAAGTGCTTTTCGATTTTTACCAGCAAGGGGAAGGAAGCATGGAAGATGTGGAAAGCCAGTATCAGCAGGCCATGCTTGCTGTTGATGAGCTTGAATTCAAATCCACATTCACTTCCCAGGAAGATCAGCTTGGCGCCATCCTCGAAATAAATGCAGGTGCCGGAGGCACGGAAAGCTGCGATTGGGCTGCCATGCTGATGCGCATGTATATTATGTGGGGCGAGAAGAATGGTTACAGGATTCATGAGATGGATGTACAGTATGGTGAGGTGGCCGGTATTAAATCCTGTTCGCTCGAATTAGAAGGTGACTTTGCTTATGGCTACCTCAAAGCTGAATCCGGCGTACACCGGCTGGTGCGTATTTCCCCATTCGACTCCAATGCCCGAAGGCATACTTCATTCGCCTCCGTATTTGTTTATCCGCTGATCGATGACAGCATTAATATAGAGATCAACCTGAATGATATCACCTGGGAGACCTTCCGTTCCGGCGGTGCCGGCGGACAGAATGTAAACAAGGTGGAAACAGCAGTGCGTTTACGGCATAAGCCATCCGGTATCGTGATTGCCTGCCAGGAAGACCGCACCCAAATGGGCAATAAGGAGAAAGCGCTGAAGATGCTGAAGTCGAAGCTATACGAAGAAGAACTCCGCAAACGCAATGAAGAACGTGATAAAATAGAAGCCGGCAAGAAAAAAATCGAATGGGGCTCTCAAATCCGGAACTATGTTTTGCATCCTTATAAACTTGTAAAGGATGCACGCACGGGATACGAAACCAGTAATCCGCAGGCCGTATTGGATGGAGGACTGGATGAATTCATCAAGGCATTCCTGATGGCCGATAAAAATTAGGCATATGCAATGAGGCCGTGGGTTACATGGTAACAGAGGGTGATGAAAATACCTGCTTTGCAGGTGCCTCAGTTCAGTAACAAATTGAATCCCGGCAACGAAACTTCGGGAATTACCATTATCTTTGTCGCCCTTCCGGGAAAAGACACCGGATATTTTTCCTAACCCCATAAAACTTTTTCTAAAGTACAATGGCCGTAAAAATCAGATTACAAAGAATGGGAAGAAAGCAAAAGCCTTTCTATCACATTATTATCGCAGACTCACGTTCACCAAGAGATGGTAAGTTCATCGAACAGATCGGCACCTACGATCCTACCACCATCCCTGCTTCTGTTGACATTAACAAAGACAAAGCGCTCGACTGGCTGCAAAAAGGTGCACAGCCGACAGACACTGTGCACAAAATTTTATCTTTTAAAGGCATTCTTTATCATAAGCACCTTTTACGCGGGGTAAAGAAAGGCGTGGTTCCGCAGGAAGTGGCTGATCAGAGATGGCAACAATGGGAAGATGCACACCGGACTGCCATCCTGGATGCCAAAGAAAAAGGACGCAAAGGCATTAAGAAGAAAAAAGGCAAAGGCGGTGCCGCTGCAGCCACAACTGCTTCTTAAATAAGGCAGCAATATATTTGGAAAGCTACTTCCGATGGAGTAGCTTTCTTTTTTTGAGCAACGTTCAGTCAGGAACATGGATAAATCCACTTACATAAAAGCTGGAAAGCTGAATAAAACATTTGGATTGAAAGGTCATATTCGCGCCTACCTCGAGCCATCTATTGTAGCCCGGATAAAAAAGCTGCCGGTAGTTTACCTGCTCTCAAAAAATACTTATCTCCCCTATTTTCCTGATGAAGCCGATTTGCAGGAATCTGGGCATTGCATGTTTCATTTTGAAGAAGCGGCAGACAAGACTGCGGCGGATAAATTAGTGGGGAAAGATATTTACCTGGATGAAGCAATTTTAAAGAAAGTAAAACCATTCACCCTGCTTGCAGATTTTGCCGGATTCCGGCTTATTGATGAAACATTTGGGCAACTGGCGCCATTGGATAATATTATCGAATTGCCGGGACATGCAGTCGGGCAGTTTATTTATACAGGCCAGGAAGTATTATTTCCGTGGAACGAGCAGGTTATTCTGAATATAGATAAGCGCAGAAAGGAAATACTGCTGCGGTTGCCCGAAGGCCTGATGGATATCTACTTAGGCAAGCGTTGATTTCCGCATTTACCCCTGAACCTTTACTGTAATACTGAATTGATCTGAGTAAGGAAGTCATTTTTTTTGACGAATGCCCTGAACTGTACTATTCACCTGGATACTTTGTTAACGCATGCAAGTTGTATAAAATATTTATTCATAAATTCCGTTCATGGCTGCGATGAAGAAATTAACATTCTGCATTTTTCCACTGCTTCTTTTTTCCTGCCAAAAGGAAGAGATCAATACTTATGATGTGGTGACCGGCCTTGTCGCATCTGTTCCATTAGATGGTTCAGGATACGAAGAAGTGAATGGGCTGAATGGTACAAATGTAAAGGCCGTTCCGGTTAATAACCGTCATGGCGAAGCCGGCAAAGCCATGTTCTTTAACAGCAATGATTCATCCTTCATTGATTTTGGTGACATAGCATCACTATCATTTACCAATAATCAGTTTACCATCTGTTGCTGGGTGAATGTGTCTGATAGCACAAAACCAATAAGTATTCTCAGCAAACGCGGTGAAACAGGTCCATGGGAATTCAGCCTCGATAATCATTTCAGCCATAAGGTGTTCACCCTGGATAACTGGGTGGAAGGCGGCAGCACAACTGTTTATGGAACGGATCCTTTAAATGCCGCTGTAGGTATCCGAACCGGAGTATGGTCGCATCTTGCCTTTGTGGCGGATGGTATCACCTTGCAAGCATATCAGGACGGAATCTTACAGGCCGGATCAGATTCAATCAGGAGCGGATCATTCTTCAGTAACACAGTTGCCCATTTCATCATAGGCAATGGCGGCGGCTATGGCAAAAATTATTTTTTCAATGGCTGCATTGACGATGTGCTGATCTACAACCGGCCGCTGGACAAGGAAAGCATTCAATATCTGTCGTTGAAGTAACCGTGTCACGATTTATGTTCGGCGGCAGCAATTTCAATCTTCCTGAAATTCCGCATGGCCCTGAACAAAATGATGTTGTTTTTTTTGATCTTTTTCACTCCTCTTACCACCTTCCCGTCTGCAGTAACTTTTCCAATCGCGAATGGAATACCATACACTTTAATTCTGTAGTACGCATAGTTTGGTGAATAGATGCCGGCCATCGCCTGTTCGATCAGTAATGCCTGCAGACTGCCATGCACATCAAACTTCTTTTCAGCATAAATAGACTGCTCATAGCCGAGTGTATCGCCATGGTCTTCGTACAAAAATGACTTTACATGATGGCCGGCATAATAAACATTCAGCTTCATCTCATCAATATCCTGTTCGCCCGTATACTGCATTACCGGATATTCCGGTATTACGGATCCGGCCTTAACGAATATCGGCAAGCGGTCAAGCGGTGCAGCTATTTCATATGTCTCTCCACCTGTGAAAACAGAGAAATCCCAGAAGTTATACCAGGTGCCTTTCGGTAAATATACCGGTCTTGAAAGCGCTCCTTTCTCTGTCACCGGTGCTACCAGCAGTTTATCGCCAAAGGTAAATGCATCATCGCGCGCATAGTTTTCCTCGACGTCCTGTTCCGTCAATGCCAATGGCCGCAACATGGGCAGATGATATCGGTGATTTTCCCAAAATACCGAATAGATATAAGGCAGCAGCTTATACCGTAATTCAATATACTTCTTCGCGATCTTTTCGATGTTGACACCAAAAGTCCACGGTTCCCTGTCACGCGTATCGCCTGATGAATGCACCCTCATCAGCGGAGAAAAAACACCCACCTGTATCCATCGCGCAAACAGCTCTCCTTCCGGTTCACCGGTAAATCCGCCGATGTCCGATCCGCTGAATGAAATGCCTGACATACTCAAGCGCTGCAACATCTGGATGGCCAGTTTGAGATGATCCCAGGTAGCACTGTTATCGCCCGTCCAGGTGCTGGAATATCTTTGCACACCTGCATACCCTGAGCGTGTGATGGTGAAGGGCCGCTTTGTTTTTTGCAGCTTTTTTAATCCGTCATAGGTGGCACGCACCATCTGCATACCATATACATTGTGCGCTTTCCTGTGTGAACCCTGGTGACCGTCAAAATCGTGACGCACATCCGCAGGAAAAGTGCCATTGCCAAAAACAGCCGGTTCATTCATATCATTCCAGACACCGGCAATACCCTGGTCAACGAGTTCCCTGAATAAACCTCCCCACCAGTCCCTAACTTTTGGGTCGGTAAAATCCGGAAACCGGCAACGTCCGGGCCAGACCGCGCCTTCCATAAAATAATCATCGCCGCGGCGGCAGAAATAATTATTGTCCTTTCCTTCCTTATATACCCAGTACTGATCATCCACTTTTATTCCCGGATCAATGATGACTATGGTTTTGAAACCATCATCCGACAACTCAGCAATCATTTTTTCGGGATCCGGAAAATGATTCTTGTTCCATGTAAAGCAACGATAACCATCCATGTAATCAATATCGAGATGGATGGCATCACAGGGTATTTTTTTATCACGAAAAGTTTTCGCCAGCTCTTTCACATTTGCTTCCGGGTAATAACTCCAGCGGCTTTGATGAAATCCCAGCGCCCATAACGGCGGCATGGGATGAGCGCCTGTGAGCATCGTGTACCGCTTCACCACGTCAAGCATATGAGGGCCGTGAATATAATAGTACTGCATCTCGCCGCCATCCGACCAAAAACTAACCGTATCCTTTACCTCGCCGGCGAAATCAAAAAAGCTGCGGAAAGTATTGTCGAAGAACAAACCATAACTCACATTTTTATGAATCCCGATGTAAAAAGGGATGTTCTTGTATAGAGGATCCCGTTCGCGTTCATAGGCATACGCATCAGTGCCCCACATGGAGTAGCGTTTGCCGAGCATATCAAGATCGGCCGGTTTATCACCAAGCCCGAAAAAATGCTCGCCTTCCTGGTATTTCTTCGAACAATAGACATAATAGCCGCCATACGCTGCATGTTCTTCCCAATGCATGGCTATTGCATCTTCATTCACCACCAATCCGTGTACGTCTGCAAATGAAATGAGGAAGTCGGTCTTCCTGATACGGCATGATACAGTAGCAGTGGCAATTATGTAAAAATCATCTGTCTCCGAATTTTCTATTCTCGAAATGCGAAAAGCATGATCAGTAATCGCATATGAAAACTCTTCGAGGAATTCTCCCACCGGAGCCACACGCACCCGGATAATTTCATCACTCACCACTTTCACCTCCACTTTCGATACACCATCGGAAAAGCAGAATATGTTGCCGTTTATGACCAGGGAGTTTACCTCCTTAAGATATTGCTTTGCGATGGGTTGAACGGAGATATCAGGTATATCGCTGTGCACGACAACATCCTGAGCAACCGGCGCATCTTTACCGATGATACTGTCTTCCGGCTTGTCTGCTATTTCTTTGTTCTTCATAAATCGGCGCAATTATAGCAGATTTTGCAGACATCATCTGCTGTATGCGCAGATTTAAACCCAGTTCTTCGTGCAACTGTTAGTGGTAACACTTGCATTAGAAAGCAGTCAGACAACGATTGTTGCGATGTATGCTTGTTCCAATGTTCAGCATTGAAAGAGAGTGACACGGCGGGAAATAATATAAATGCCCACTGAAAACAGATAAAGTATAAATACCCGCGTTCACAACTGATGTGATAAATTATTTTATCCCGCGCAATAAAATTACGGAATATTAGTTTTTACTTTGCATTACAAAGCACTTTTAACATGGCAAATTCATCCGCTGACCGGCACCTGGAAGATCTGCAGGAAATTCGCTCGCTCATGGAGCGTTCTTCCCGCTTCATTTCATTGAGTGGCCTTTCGGGAATCTGCGCCGGCACTTTTGCATTAGCAGGTGCCTTTATCACCTGGCAATATGTGCACCATGACTATGCAGGGTTTATCTGGAATATTGTTGACCAGGTTCCTGCACTCTGGTTCCTGGCGGCTGTGGCATGCGGTGTTTTACTGATGTCAGTGGTTACAGGCATATTTTTTACCACCAGGAATGCAAAGCGCAAAGGTCAGAAGATATGGGACGCTTCCAGCCGGAATCTTTTGATAAACCTTGCCATTCCACTGATAGCAGGTGGATTATTTTGCCTGGTACTACTCTACCATGCACCTGCACTGATGGCACCGGCCACCCTTGTTTTTTATGGCCTTGCACTGATTAATGCCAGCAAGTACACGCTGTCTGATATTCGCTACCTGGGCTTTTGCGAGATTATTACCGGTTTGCTCGCTTCCGTTTCTCCGGGTTACGGCCTTCTCTTCTGGGCATTCGGTTTTGGCGTGTTGCATATTATTTACGGTGCGATGATGTATTTCAAATACGAACGATGAAAGAGATTATCACACTCATCAATAAGGCATTTGAAAGCAGACAGCGGTTGGGAATCATGTCGCTGCTGATGGTGCATGACAAGATTGATTTTAATACCATGAAAGAACTGCTGCAACTGACCGACGGCAACCTGGCAACGCATATTGCGGCACTTGAAAAATGCAATTACCTCGCGGTGAAAAAGAGTTTTCTTGGCAGAAAAACCAATACATCCTACAGTGCAACGGCAGCCGGGAAAAAGGCATTTAAGGATCACCTCGGCGCATTGGAAAAACTGATCAAAAGCAACAGATAATTTTTTTGCAATCATACTTTGTAATAAAAAGTACTTTTTTATGAAACCACATGCAACTTTATACCTGCCGGCCGTCGGAATGGCTATCGTATTTTATTTTCTTTTTAAAAATGAATGGCCAGGCATCAATATGCCGCTTTTTTTACTGCTGTCGTCTGCTGTGCTGTCCATTATTCATCCTGGCGCTTTCCGCAGAGCAACTGTAATAGCTTCGTTTGCCGCTGTCCTGCTTTGTGCAATTGCTGTCCTGATTTTCAATACCGACATCAGTATCATTGCCTATTGGTTGTTATTTGGCGTGATGGTTGGATTTATTCATCAGCGCGATTTACGTTCTTCCGGTGGCGCACTGTTGACGTCATGGCTGGGACTGATTGCCTCACCGCTGTCGTGGTGGAATGCGCTGGAACATTTCGGCAAGAACAATAAGCCATTGTCATCCTTACTCAAATTGCTGCGCCTCAGTATATTGCCCCTGGCCGTACTGCTTTTCTTTTTCATTTTATACGTTAATGCCGATCAGCAGTTTGAATCGGTTTCAGGTCAGGTGATGACATTTCTGTATGACCAGATCAAAATACTGTTTGACTATATTTCTCCGTCAACCATAACTTTTTTTGTTTTTTCACTACTGATCGCCGCCGGTATTTTCCTGAAACGTGATCTTCAGCTGATCGTGAAGATGGAATTACAGCAAGGCGATTTTCTGCAGCGGAAACGGCTGAAGCCAACGGGAAAGCCCGGTGAAATTGATTGGTGGCAGCTGTTCTTCAGGAAATCCATGCGCAGCCTGAGCAATGAATATAACCGGGCAATATTGCTGCTGTTGATGGTGAACGGATTGCTGTTATTTGTAAACGTGGTTGATATCAAGATGGTATGGTTTGAAAATACCAGTCTCGCATCGCCTCACACACGATCACAGGCAGTGCATGAAAGTACCTATCTCCTGCTGTTCAGTATTGCCGTTGCCATGGCCATCCTGCTGTTTTTCTTCAGGGGCAATCTGAATTTCCTTAAAAATAACCGTCGCCTTTTGCAACTGTCCTGCCTCTGGATTGCACAAAATGGCATTCTTGCTTTTACAGCGGCTATCAGAAATTATTACTACATCCGTGATTATGGACTGGCCTATAAAAGAATCGGTGTCCTGTTTTTTCTATTGCTTATTCTTTTTTCCCTGTCGATTTTATTTCTTAAAATAAGGGACAAAAGATCATTCTTCTACCTCTTCCGGATGGAAGGCTGGGCCATTTGTATTTTACTAGTATTGATGAGTTGCTTTAGCTGGGATCCGATGATTGCCACTTACAACCTTACGCATTTCGATGATGAGCACATCGACCGTAATTTCCTGATGACGTTGTCGCATCGTGCATTGCCAGTTATCCTGGAATACGACCATCCCTTTGAAAATACAACCAATACCACTCCATTAACCGGCTATCAGCAGTGGATTATACAGAAGGGCAAAAGTTTTTTACAATCCTATGAAGCGACTTCCTGGCCATCCTGGAACCTCCAAGATGCCCGCGTTTATGATTACCTGAAATCACAATCTCAGTTTTATGAGTGAACAAATATCAAGACACAGGATCAGGTTGCTGATGGTGATCATGATGGCTGGATTGATAGTGAGTGGTATCACGGCATTTCCGCTACACGCCGAGTTGCAACTGCTGGATCAATGGCTGGCTGCCAACAACTTCCACAACCGGTTCTGTTTATGGATTCATCGCGTGACAATTGGCTTGACGGATGTGCATGACAATTATCCGTTTATTGCCTACGGAACTGATTGGCTGGCCTTTGCACATTTTGTTATTGCCATTGCTTTTCTCGGGCCTTATCGTGATCCTGTAAAAAACAGCTGGGTAATAGATTGGGGAATTATCGCCTGCATCATGGTCATTCCAATGGCACTGGTGGCAGGGCCCTTACGAGGCATTCCCTTTTTTCATCAGTTGATTGATTGCTTATTCGGCGTTACCGCATTTACACTGCTCTTCACCTGTCGAAGGCTCATTTCAGCTATAAAATTTTCAGCTTATTCAACCCATAAAAACCCATGAAAATCATCCTGTATTTGTTTCATCGTCAGCCCAACAGATTCAATATCATCATCATGCCAATACTCCTGACCTTCTTAATGATGGTGATGTACGGCGTAAGGGTTTTTTATACACAAGACACCTATTATGGCTTTCTGTTATGGAACCTCTTTCTGGCCTGGCTGCCGGTTGTTTTTGCCTTTTGGGCTTACCGTAATTATCACAGCGGCTATAATACTATCGGCATTTTAGCGCCGGCCCTTTTGTGGCTGTTGTTTTTCCCCAATGCCCCATACCTTATTACTGACCTCATACATATGCGCTCCCGCGCTGGTATCCCGACATGGTATGACGCTGTATTGGTTTTTGGTTATGCTTTTACTGGCTTCATGACAGGACTTGTTTCATTAAATCTGATCCACAGTATACTGCAGCAAGTGCTGTCATCATGGCTTTCGTGGCTGATGATTACCTTGCTGATGGTGATGAGCAGTTATGGGATTTACCTTGGCAGAGTACTAAGGTGGAACAGCTGGGATAGATTCCTTTCACCTGTACCGATTATAAATGATGTGCAGGACACATTGTTCACGCCTGCTTCGTTTGCCATGACCATGTTGTTTTCTGCATTGATGGGAATCACCTATCCGTTTCTCTTTTATTTTGCACGCACCGCTCAAAAAAATAATGCATCATGAACTTGCTGAAAATGATCCGCAGTTTTCGCCCCGCGCTGTCGGGCATGAGATCCGCTTTTATTACTGAAAATAATATCCGTATTCATTTGCTCGCTGCCTTTGCAGCCGTGAGTGCAGGCATATACTTCCACTTGCCCCGCAGTGAATGGCTTTGGCTTGTAGCTGCCATTGGTTGTGTATTGGCGGTAGAATACCTCAATACAGCCATCGAGAAACTGACGGATATAGTAGCACCCCAATTCAATGAAAATGCAGGTAACGTCAAGGATATCTCGGCTGCATCTGTTTTGATTACTTCCATCACAGCAGTCATAATAGGCGCTGTGATATTCTTACCCTACCTGGTAAAATAAGTTGCAGTCGGTATTTGCTCAGGATAAAGTACGTTTCTTCAATGCAGAACCTGAAATTTTTCAGCAGCAACATAATCCTGTGTCCTGATAGTGATGAAATAACATCCATCCGGCAAATCAGCGATTGACATACTGAGGGTATTATGCCCTTTTTTTATCACAGTTTTCTCATACTTCATAACCCTGCCGGATATATCCGTCACTGAATAGTCGGCCGTAGAATTTAAAGGCGAAGTGAATGGTATAAACAACTCTTCATCAGAAGGGTTCGGATAAAATGCTCCCATATTCCAGGTTAAAGGAGCAGCATCAGCAACACCGGTAGCAAATTGCACATCGAGGAAATAAAAATCAATGGTATCAGGAAAACCGCCGACGGGTGTCCCGAAAGTATCCGATACATACGTCGTTACATAAACATTCAATGGATGATATCCGGCCTCATCATCCGTTGCCGTACCGGTTATAGCTGCACAACCGTTCTGTCCGCCAAGCAAGGTGCACGACGGCGAATTGCAGGCTAATGAAAAGGAAGGCGGCAATCCGGTATAACTGTCGATCACCAGTGAGTCGATAATCAAAGCGACCGTAAACGGTCCAAATTGGACAGAGGTGTCTAATGGGAGTTTAAAATAAATAATCTGCTCATAGGGCACACCCACATAAGCCGTAGAAAGTGTATCCGGCTCAATGCCAGCCACCGTGTCGTTATTGGGAATGCATTGTGCAGAAGTATTTGTTGTAAAACATGCAGACAATGCTGCGATTAGCAGGAATTGTAAAAGTGTATTTTTCATAAGCGTATTTTCAACTGCTAACTTAATCTTTCTGCGCAATATAGGTTCCAGCGGACAACATCGTATTAACCTTCCTATGTAACGCATTCAACAGAACAGATCAGCCGAAAAACGTATTTTCTTTTCGCGCATAGCGAAAATTCCGATGTTGATTTTCATGGTGTAAAATAAAAATTTACATTTACTCATTCAACACCCAAACTCTTCAACCATGAAAAAATCAGCCATTCTCTTTTTTGCTTTAGCCATCTGTTCGCTGTCTGTTTCAGCTACCATCCGCACCACTGCCATGTCAGGCGACTGGAATAATACTGCAGTTTGGGGAGGCACTGTACCCTTGGCAAATGATGAAGTGGTAATCAGTTCCGGACATACGGTCAGCATCAACGTCAATCCGAATAATATCACCAATGTGACCGTCAGCGGCACCCTGCAATGGGATGCCACCGGTACTGGCCGCACCTGGACGGTGACCGGCAATTTTACCATTAACGGAAGCGGTTCTTTTATTTGTGCAGCGCCAGGTACTGCTACCTTGCACACATTTAATTACAACGGAACGAGTTTCACCAACAACGGGAATATGAATCTGGTCAATGGCACGAATAAATGTAATATGGTCATTGGTAATTCAGTCACCCAATCCATCGGCGGAACCAGTACCATCAACCTCAATAAACTTACGCTGAACAATACCGGCGGAAAATTTGTGATTGATTACGGCGGCGGAACCTTCACACCATCAGAAACAGCGCCCACTAAACTGAATGTCAGCATCACCACTGCGGATAGCATGGTGATCAAACAGGGATTGTTAATCGGCTGCGCTACCAATAATGCAACAATCACTCACAACTTTGCAAGTTTCAAACTCGGAGGCAGTGGCGCTAAAATCACCTCGAGCGTAAATATTTTCACTTCGGTTACCACCCTCACCGTGAATGCTGCCATGATATTAAATGATGCCACCAACGCAAATGTTACCATGAATGTGAATGGCGCGTTTATCTCTCCTTCCATGTCGCAATCGAATGCTGCTACTGCATTTGGCGTATTGGGCCCAAACTGTTTTGGCGGAGCCGGAAATGCTACTTCCCTCAGCATTAGCGGAGAATGGAACATGACCGATATTTTTGTTTTTGTGGGAAACACCAAGGTGTTTGGAGGAACGGAACCTAACAATCCTGTCATCACGCTGGGCGGAAGCATGACCTGGGCAAGCAGTGAAACGCATACGATTGATGTTCCGTTTACGGCTGAAGATTTCCTGGTAAGAACCTGTTTCTTCGGACTCTTTGATGCACAGGGCGCTTTCCCGCAGATGAATCTTAACGGTGGTTCCGTGGGAACACCCAATACACTGAATGTTGCGTTCAGGGTATTTGACGCAGATGTGCAATCATCAAGTCCGCTTGGTGATCTCACACTGGCACAGATCTCCGAATCTATGGCTAACTGGACGGTGAACGGAAACTGGAAAGTCACCAATGGATCAGCACTTGCCGTTCATTCAGACAATACCCTTTCGGTGAATGGATCACTTCGAATTGAAAATGGTGGTGAAGTGGCCGGGTCGGAAACGGAAACGGAAGACATTGGTTATGTGCCCACCGGCGGACCCAGTGTTGTGATGGGTAGCAATGGTGTAATTTATGTTGAAAATTCCGGCGGACTTGGCAAAGGCCTGCTTTCAGAATCCGCCGCTGCAGTGGCCTTCAAAAACAGAACAGCTGACCTTGACTGGAACATGAATGGCATCAGTAATGCAGGAACCGTTGACTATGCTGCCGGCGGCGCACAAACAGTTACCGACCGCACCTATTATCAGTTAGCATGCAGCAACAGCGGCATTAAGACGATGGCCAATGCCATTACGGTGAACAGTACTCTCAGCATTGGAACGGGAACAACGCTTGCGAATGGCGGCTTCGATGCAACAGCCAAGGGAACCGTACTGAACAATGGCATTCATTCCGGTGCAGGTAAATTGATTTTGGGCGGCACTGTTAATCAGTCGCTGAGTGGTACCGGCAGCGAATGGGGAAATCTGCTGATGAACAATGCAGCAGGCGCCACCTGCAATTCTACATTGAATACTACCGGAAATGTTACGCTGACGTCAGGCATTCTTACAACTTCCTCCGGCGCCAAACTTGTATTTGGCACTTCCGGCGGTTTCATTGGTGGCAGCGCTGTCAGTTGTGTTTACGGACCTGTTTCAAAAACCACGGCATCAACCGCTGAATTTACTTTCCAGGTTGGCAAAGGTTTGAATTACCGCCCGGTGAGTGTAACACCTGTTGCAACCACGGCTACGACCTGGACAGCCGAATATTTCGCATCTGGATACGTAAACACCTCGAGTGTGCTGGCACCGGTTACTTCCGTGAATACACATTCTTACTGGACTGTTGACCGAATCTCCGGCGCTGACGGAACTGTAAAACTTCAATGGAATACCACCGAAGCGCTGGCCGATCTGAATGGATTGACCGTTGCCCGCTGGGATGGCACTCAATGGACAGATGCCGGCGTTACGGCCACCACCGGTGGCATCTCTTCCGGAACCGTTACCTCCGCGACGGTGAGCTCTTTCTCACCCTTTACTCTCGGTGAGGCTAATACCATTGCTACCGGTGTAATCACGGGTTCACCTTTTTGCCCCGGCACCGCAGTGAGTGTACCTTTCACGTCCACCGGCACCTTTGGTGGCAGCAATGTTTACACAGCACAGATCTCCGATAAAATGGGTTCGTTTGATGCAGCCGTTGCCATGGGTACTTTAACAAGCTCGGCCAATACAGGAACAATCAATGCTGTTATCCCTTCTAAAACTGCAGGGGGAACAAAGTTCAGAATACGTGTTATCAGCAGCTCACCGGCAGTAACCGGCAGCAACAACGGCAGCAACCTGAAGGTTACATCGTGCGATGCGCCAACAGGTATCACAGTGAGCCCGATAAACTCGACAAACGCCACCATCAACTGGACAGCCGTACCATGCGCTTACACTTACACGATCCAGTATCGGGTACAGGGCACTTCCAAATGGACGAAGAAAAAAGATCTCACCGGCACTTCGAAAAAATTGACAAGCCTTCTTGCCAATACCGTGTATGAATATAAAATGCAAACTGTTTGCACTGCGGATAATAAATCGAAGTCCAGCTTTACCGATGTTCAGACATTCACCACACTATTAAAACTGGAAGCACCATCAGCTCCGGATTTGCAGGCAGTACAGCTTTATCCGAATCCCGGATCAAATACTGTTGTGATTTCCTTTGAATCGAAAAATACAGGCGATGCGGAGATAAAGATCTTCAATACTGTTGGGCAGCAACTCCTTTCATTTCCGGCCATAGCTGTTGAAGGGCTCAATGAAGTATCCATTGACATCCGCTCGCTTCCTGCAGGTGTTTACATTGTGAAACTGATAAACGGCAATGAAAGCGCATTGCAGAAATTAGTGAAAGAATAATGTTCTTTTACTTACCGACGATTGCATGAAATTGTTGATTGAGCCCTGGCGGATTCCTGGAATCTGCCAGGGTTTTTTAGTAGTGAATGTTTTTAAACAAAGAGTAAGTAAGCTGTTTAAACATTTATTATTACTCGCCTAATATCGCCGGCAAATAATTTGAATGATCAAAAAAATAATCACATTGAATTCCTGCGTGTCCCGCTGGCTCCCCGCACAGAGCTGCGGGCGGAATACACGACGGCAGTATAAATTTTCCTTCTCAATTTTTAACATGACGAAAGATCATTCAAAAACCAAACAACGCATTGCTTGAATGATCCTGATCGGATTCATATTGCCGGTTATCATTAACATCCTTCCATGATAGTCTTCCTGCCCGACTACAGCAAGAGTATACCCGTTTATTCAGATGGCATGCTACTGATGACTGAACCTGGCGAAGCGTTTTTGATTGCCGCACTTACCTTAATGGGATTGAAACTTGCTGATGATCGTGAAGTAATTCCTGCAGCCGGTTTTGCCATGTCTGCAATTGCCATGGGCATCGTAATGGTTACTACGTATGAATTAATCGGCGACCGGCATGCAAAGGAAAATCTTGAGAAAACTTATCAGATGTATGTAGGATCAAATTTTCTTTTCGCCATTGGCATCATCATGATTGCCACATACTCAGGTTTCCCAAAATGGCTGCATTACTTAACCATCTCTTCCATTTTCCCTTACCTGTATGTGTCATTCATCTTTCTTGCGGGCAACCGCAACTGGACTTTCCTTGATGAAATCAGCGGCATTTCATTCTTCATGTTTTCAATCGTTCAGATTCTCCGGGGTATAATGGTGTGGAAAAAAAGGAATGAATAGGAAAGCACATTGTGAAGGAATAAATACGGATTCTCTTTACTTCGTGAATACAGAAAGGTAAAAACCGGCAGGCTGGAAAACCTGCCGGATTTTTTACAAACGTTACTCTTCTACAAGATAATTCACTAAATAAACCGGCTGACTGATTCCATTGCTCACCCCATAATCGTGATTGTTCAGCACCCTGATCCTGTCTGCCGCAATTGACTTTATGGTGGTCAGGTAACTGATCACCTGCTCATTTCTTTGATTCATTATTGCTTTCACCTGCTGCTCTGCAACCGCCGCTCCTATCAGTTGAAGGCATTTTTCCTGCGTCGGCAGCAGGTCAGCGGCCGAAAGCTGCAGTTGCTGATTGAGGTAGGCATTAAACAGCGAATCCTTATTCGCTATACTGTTAATTTGCACAATATCTTCTTCAGACAGGCTGTCCTTCAAAGTTCCACTCATTTTTGATTCGTAATATTTCCGCTTCGCTTCAAACAAGCTCCACTGTTCGCGTTCAGCAAAAGTATCCGTCACCTGTTTCAACTCCACCATCATTTCCGTTTTTGCAGTCAATACGTCCGCCACCTGATCGAGCTTCTTAAACTGATTATTATCCAACTCCTTTTGCAGGTAATTAAAAGGAATTTGTTTCATGTCTTCTTCGCTGCCGCCAAACATGTTTGCCAGCAGCCGGAACGGAGCCGTAGCCGCTTTTACAATGATATTCTCTACAATTTGCCAGATCACTTTTCCGATTTTGTATTCAGGGTCGTTCAGATCACCTTCTACCGGAATATCGAGATTAATATTTCCATGCACGTCTTTCAGCAGCGAGACGGCGAGCCGGACAGGCACATTATACAATGGTTTGTCGCTTATCTTCCTGCCTGCTGTAAGTTGCACCACGGAAATTTTGTTGCTGCTGTTCAGCATACCATCGGTAATGGTAGTCTGACTTGTATAATCAAGCGTTCCATCGAGAAATGGTGTAGCTACATAAAAACGGGAATATGGATTCATGTCCGACACCTTCATGTTCCTGATGTCAAAATTCATCCGGAAGTTCTTAAAATCTGGCGTGGCGGCAAGATAGGCTGTCAGCTTGCCGCTTTGATTAAATGTGGCGGCAGACCTGATGATTATGCTGTCATTCTGCGAGTTAATTTTTCCGGATACGAAATTGGCATTTTCAATATCGTAGCTGAAACGGTCTTCCAGCGTATAATCATTGTAAAGAAAATGTCCTTCCCGCAGAATAATACTGTCTGCGCTGTAGTTACTGATGAGGTAATCTTTGGAAATTAACTTAACGTACGATCCCATCAGTGTAAAGATGTTGGTGTAATCCAGTTCATCTGTTGCTGCGACAGTGGAATCAGGTGCTGTTGCCGTTTCGGCAGCGGAAGCCACCAGCATCTTTGAAATATTATTGCCGTTATCATACAAGTCAAACTTAAAGTAGGGCCGGTCCAGCAGAATCCTGTGAAAATCATATCGGCTTTCTTTCACATTCAGGCTATCCACCTGAATCTGAAACTGATTGAACGATACGAAATCCGTACCTGTGGTATCCCTGATGAAAACACGGTCCAGCGACAGCATCCCTGAGGCGGCAAGGTTTTCCAATTCATTAAAATTGCCCCTGAATCTGAGCGTTGCATTTACCAGGCCATCGAGGCCGCCAATGTGCATCATCGAATTCAGTGACTTGTAATATTTTTTTACGTCAAGGTCTTTTGAGTTTAGCGAAACAACATAATCAAGTGAATCCGTATCCAGTTGCATGCTGCAATCAATATCACCGCCGCTGCCAAAAGTGAAAGCTGCAGACAGCAACAGTTCAGGATTGTCCCAGGCATAGGAAGGACACATGAACCGGAGATTCATTATTTCAGTAGTGTCTTTGTACGCAACGTTGATGTGTTTAATATAACCGCTGTCAATCTGAATATTCCGCAGCCAGACTTTAACCGGTGGAGCTGCTGCCGTGTTCTTTTTTGTTGTATCAGCAGTTAATAAGTGGGCGACTATATCATCATAACTGAAATTATTGCCATCCTGGTAAACGATCACTTCCGGGTTCACAAATTTCATTTCATTTATCTCGTATTCACCCTGCAGCATTTTTTTCACCGTGATGTTGGATGAAATTTTATGGCAGTAGAAAAACACATCCTTATCGTTGGGCTCATACACTTTCAAGTCAGTGATGCTCATGCTGCCTGAAAAGAAATTCAGGAACAGCCCTTCCATTGAAACCTGCCGCCCGATTACAGGTTTACTGTATTTCTCGATAAGGTATTTGGTGATGGGAGAAATAAATACAGCGGCGAGCACGACAGCGGCAACAAGCAGCGCTGCAAGAAAAATCCCTGTTCTTTTGAGCCATTTCATAGCTCAAACATAAATTACCTTTTTAGTTTAAAGGGATTTTTTTTAAATCCTGCGCATACGGTGTGCTATCAAGTTACAGATGAAAAAGTGCAGGTGAACAGAAAAAAATTTACAAGGTCATTTATGCCCCTCTGGCCGATATAGGGTTAATACATTCAGGCATAGCAATGAACGGAATTACATCCAGGCAGTGAATTATTATACACCATCTCATTTTTGCACCACCACCATTTTTGAAATTTTATTCTTGCCTTGTTCCAATTCTATTCTGTAAATACCATCGCTCAATTGTTGAGTGGATACGGACAGCGCTTTTGTTCCTGCTGCAACTTCAAAGTAATATGTGCCGACGGGCTGGTTCACCAGGTTATACAAAATCAGTTTGATTGGTCTGTGATCCGGTGCAGTGATTTTAATACTCAGCTGACCGGCACATGGGTTGGGATAAACGTATGCCTGTAATAATTCAGGTTGACTAAATGACATATCTTTTTCATGTTTGAAGTTCCAGGGAGATATGCTGGTCATGGTTTTGATTTTGTAACAGGCATGCGAATCAAAATCCGCGGCACTGTGTGCAATCTCTAAGCGGTAACTCGCCTTTGGTGCATTATTGTATATGATAGTTTCATCTGTTGTTCCCGGGTTTGCGGATGAAAACAGCAACAAGCCATTGGCTTTATATAGTTTCAGGTCATAGTCGGCTACAAGATCCGTTAGTACAATCTTTAAATTACTGGTTGCCGTAGTCTTTAAATTAAACCAATCTTCATCTGCACTGTCAGCAATGGCGCCGGTGTAACCATATAAAAGGGTGTCGGAATAAGCGGAAATCTTAACCGCCGTAGCAATCGTGTTATTAGATTCATAGCTATCGTAACACTCCTCTGCCACATTAAATTTAACAATCACCGTTTCCAGTCCGCCGTTTGATTTTAACTGATATGCACCCGGAGTAGCGGAGGAATTCATATCTGACCTGAGATACAGGTAAAGGAATCCTTTACCATCAAATGCTATGCTGTGAATGTCCTGCGCTCCAGATGCACCAATATAGGTTCCCCAGTTCATCGCTCCATCTGCGGTGAATGCAGCTAAACAGCCATCAGTTGCACCGGTATACTGCGGGAGAAAAGATCCGGGCGTTGCTATTTGTACGGAACTCAGCGTTCTTCCGCCTGCGTAAATCAAATTTTTTGTCCGGTCGATGGCGATAGACCATAGCTGATCTTCGCTGTTGCCACCATAATAGGTACTCCACCCGATTGAACCATCAGGGTGGAATTTCGCAATATAACCATCATACAGCCGGAGGTTGCCAATGTAGGCCTCGTACCAATCTGCCTGATTGGCATCATCTGTAGCGATGTTTGTTTTACTGGAGGTCATGCCAACTGCATACACATTGCCATCATTATCCGTTACAACTTCCCTTCCGCGTTCATCATCTTCGCCTCCCAAATAGCTGCACCATAAAAAATTCCCGTTAGTGTCCCATTTGGAAAGGAACCCGTCATTAATGCCGCCACCGTATAATCCCTGATGTGCACCATTGGTTGCTAATCCTGAAGTGCTGGTGGTTGTTCCCTGCATGAACAAATCACCATTATTGCCAAGCGCTATTCCATGCCCTCTGTCATTGCCTGTTGCGCCGAAATAAGTACACCATAAGACATTCCCGTCCGGGTTGATTTTTCCAATGAATGCATCTCCTTCTGCTCCCGCCTTAATTTCCTGATAAACCCCGGGTGTGGAAACCTGGTTGTAACTCAGTGTGTATCCCGTGAAATACAGGTACCCATGATCATCGCACAGCAGGCCAAAAACTTCATCCACATAGGAGCCGCCGTAATACGTGCACCATTGCCTGATGCCTGCTTCATCAAATTTTACAATAAAAATATCTTCGGCTCCGCCAAATACAGGTTGGTGCGAGTCGGGTGTGGCAATGCCTGACGGACTCTTTGTCCAGCCCGCCAGGTAAATATCATTCGATGGTGATGCAGCCACCTGTATTCCTTTATCAGACAAATCAGATCCATAGTAGGTTGCCCAATTAAGTTTGCCGGTGGCTCCGAATTTTGCAACATACGCATCATATGGGGCACCGCCATAGGTGGTTTGATAAGAACCGTTACTGGCAAGGAATTGCGTGCTGCTGGTCGCGCCGGTAATGATCACTTTATTCTTGGCATCCGTCGTCAGTTTCCCATACACGTTGTCTTCATCACTGTTGCCTCCAAAATAGCCTGACCAAAGTATATTTGGGTCAATCACAATAGTTCTGTTCTTATCCGGAACTACATTGTAAGTTATCACATTACCGGCGATATGACAGGAAGATTCAATCAATGAATGATCATCTTCCCGGAATGCAATCACCTTGCTTTCTGCAATGATTCCGGCAGTGGTTGTTAGCGTGAATCCTTCACCTGCTGCTTCCACGGGTAACGCGGCACCGCTGTAACGCAGTTTGATTTTTTTATAATCGGCACCAGGATGCAATATCCATTCATATTTCAGGGAGATTCCTGAATCAGGATTCGGTACAGTAAAAACCAGGTCAATGCCATCATAGATATCTTTATACATTACCTGTTTATAACTCTGCACTCCGGTAATACCATTCGCCGGAGTATTCGTTGTGTAGTAATTTAAAACACAACCGGCAGGATCGCTTGCCACTTTCTCAGCATCTGAATGTGCACCTATCACTTCAATATCTATGCGACAGGAACGCATTGGAGGATATTCCTGGGCAATATCGCTTCTGCCATCACGCATCCAGCCCGGTTCACCTGATTCATACACTTTTCCATCGCCGTGAATTGGTTCAAATAGCTCATAGCTGAACCCGTGATTTCTTAATTGCAGAT
This sequence comes from Chitinophagales bacterium, assembly GCA_019694975.1. Classification (NCBI taxonomy): domain Bacteria; kingdom Pseudomonadati; phylum Bacteroidota; class Chitinophagia; order Chitinophagales; species Chitinophagales bacterium. The sequence continues at coordinate 8,132 of JAIBAY010000011.1, read as the reverse complement.
TAAACTGACCTGATGAAAAGAGAAAACAAACTGCAGTGTTAGTACTTCCAGACTGATCTTTTATTTGTCCTTTATTCTCAATGAATCCATTTATCCCGTTGGCGAAAGTGAAAGTGTTTTGCGGGAATACCTGAGCCGACAAAGAGACAGTCGAAAACAGCATAAAACAATACAGGGAAAAACATTTCATAGGAATCTTCTTTAACCAATACCTGATACCGAATTTCTTACGTGTTATTCCGGGTGGTTTGCAACATATCCCCGCAAAAACTCACATGATAATTTTATTTACGACGGATAAGTGTTTTTGTTGCTGAAATTTCTTAGAAGTGAGAAACATATTCCGAATAAGCATAAGAATCGGAATGCATGCTCCTCTCATCGGTAAAAATATATTGCCCATAGTGGCTGGCAGGAAGGGTTACAGACAATAGTCGAGTCACATGATCAGCCACAATGTCATCATTGTGTATAGCGGGAATGAAAGAGGCCGTCTCGGTTTCTGAGACGGCCTCTTTATTTGTATGCGGTCCGGATGGGACTCGAACCCACGACCTCTGCCGTGACAGGGCAGCATTCTAACCAACTAAACTACCGGACCAATAATATTTTACTGAAGAACTACATTAACTTAAAATCAATCAGATACTTATGTTTCTTAGTTTCAGGCTCGCAAAAGTAAACTTTTCTTCTTTTCAAAAAAACTATTCACTTCATTTCCTTCATATTTTGATAATTTTGTTTCTCACAAAAAAAACTGAATGACCTATCTCGATTTTGAAAAGCCGATCGAAGAGCTGCAGGAGCAATTGGACAAGCTGAAGAAGATTGGGGAGAACGGCAAGGTTGATATGGCATCTGCTCTTAAAGAGCTGGATGACAAAATGCTGGAAACAAGGAAGGCTATCTATACAAATCTCAGCGGCTGGCAGCGCGTACAGCTCTCACGGCATCCGGAGAGGCCCTATACACTTTATTATCTTTCGCAGATGTGCAGTAAATTTATTGAGCTGCATGGCGACAGGAATATGGGTGACGACAAGGCGATGGTGGGCGGTTTTGGCAGACTCGATAATGAAACAATTCTGTTTGTCGGACAGCAAAAGGGCGTTAATACCAAGCAACGGCAGTACCGGAATTTCGGCATGGCTAATCCCGAAGGCTATCGTAAGGCATTGCGTTTAATGAAACTGGCCGAGAAATTCAATATCCCTATCGTTACGCTCATTGATACGCCCGGAGCCTATCCCGGGCTGGAAGCTGAAGAACGCGGGCAGGCTGAAGCCATTGCGAGGAACCTGTACGAGATGACCTTGCTGAAAGTACCCGTGATTTGTATTGTGATCGGTGAAGGTGCTTCAGGTGGTGCACTCGGCATTGGCATCGGCGATCGTGTGCTGATGATGGAGAATACGTGGTATTCCGTGATATCACCCGAGTCATGCTCATCCATATTATGGCACAGCTGGAACTATAAAGAACAGGCAGCCGAACAACTGAAGCTCGATGCAAAAAACATGTACGATTTTAAACTGGTTGATGGCGTAATTAAAGAGCCACTTGGCGGTGCACATAACAATCCCGAAGAGATGGCAAAAATCCTTAAGAGGGAAATCAAGAAACACCTGATCGACTTAAAAGACCTCACTCCCAAAGAGCGTATCGAGGCAAGAATTAAGAAATTTTCATCCATGGGCTTTTTTGAAGAATAAGGGTTATGCAAATGCTGATGAACCTGCGACGGGTGGCCCATTTCTATTTCCTGAAAAAGGAGCTGAAGTTTCATGAAGTGCCACGAAAGGTAGTTAACCTTTCCAATGCCCGTGATATCGGAATCCTTTTCGATGCATCGGACACCGACAGGACAGCCATCGTAAATACATTTGCTGATTCGCTGAGAAAAGAACGGAAAAAAGTGGTGCTGCTTGGTTTCTACAATTTTCCGAAACCTGCCATTAATTTCAACTTTCCCTATTTCAACCGGAAAAGCCTCAACTGGCATTTTGAACCGCATGGTGTGCTGGTAGAGGAATTCATCGCGCGGAAGTTTGACATCCTGATCAATGCATATATTGAAGAAACGCTTCCGCTGGAATATGTTTCTGCCTTTTCACAGGCATCATTCAGAGTAGGTCATTATGACAAACAAAAGACCTACGCTTACGATTTTATGATTGATCTGAAAGGCGAAAATGATTTACGCAAGCTGATGGAACAGGTGCGTTACTATATAGAAATGGTCTGATAAATTACAATGGGCATTACAGTGCTCGCCATACATTCTTCAAATTATGCAATAAAGGTAAAATGAATAAAAACAAATTCCGTGGAACAGGTGTCGCACTGATTACTCCTTTCAAATCAGATCACAGCATTGATTTTGATGCGCTGGAGCGGTTGATTCATTTCAATATCGACAATGGTATTGATTATTTTGTCTCATTAGGTACAACAGGTGAAACGGCTACCCTCAGTAAGGAGGAAAGAAATAAAGTTTGGGCTTTTACCGCAAAATCGGTTAAAGGAAAGGTACCGCTTGTGGCCGGTATTGGCGGTAACAACACAGCCGAAATTGTTGAAACAGCCAGGCAGTTCCGGCAGGATGGTTTTGAAGCTATACTATCGGTAAGTCCGTATTACAACAAACCTGCACAGGAAGGTATCTACCGTCATTTCATGCAAATAGCGGAAGCGTCGCCGCTGCCAATTATTTTGTATAACGTACCCGGAAGAACAGGTTCCAATATTGCTGCATCAACCACCATCCGTCTAGCAAAGGCAAGTGAACAGTTTATTGGCATTAAAGAAGCTTCCGGAAATTTTGCGCAATGCATGCATATCATGAAAGAGAAGCCCGGCAACTTCCTGGTCATTTCCGGTGACGACATCATCACCTTGCCATTGGTAAGTTTAGGAATTGATGGCGTGATCTCCGTAGTCGCACAGGCCTTCCCCAAAGATTTTTCCGGCATGGTGCATGAAGCTCTGCAGGGAAATTTTGCAGCCGCGCAACAACTGCACCTGAAGCTGCTCGATTATATGGAATGGTTCTTTGAAGAAGGAAGTCCGGGAGGCGTGAAAGCTGCACTGCATGTGCTTGGCATCTGCGAACAGGTGCTGCGTTTACCACTCGTTCCTGTAAGTGATACGCTTTATCAACGTATCGCCGCTTCGGTGAGGAAATACAATCAATGATTCCTGATTTTGCAACCTGATGACGTTGTTATCTTCGGCTGCATACCGCTTAACACTGAATTACAAACTTCTTGCGGCTTATCTGTTTTCGGCATTTGCTTACTACAAAAAAAATTGGCTGCGAATTTCCATTCACAGCCAATCAAACTTAATTCAGTAACTCCATTATCTTAATCAGCAACTATACCACGCCAACCAGCTTCTGCGTCTGATAGGTTCCTGCTTTCAGTTTTTCGGCCACTTCGCTGAAACATTTGAGTGTTTCATCAATATCCTGCAGGGTATGCACGGCTGTAGGCGTCAATCGAAGCAGCATCACACCTTTCGGAACAACAGGATAAACAACGATAGAAAGGAAAATATTGTAGTTCTCCCTGATATCCATAATCATGTTTGCCGCTTCAGAGGGTGATCCCTTCAGGTAAACCGGTGTAACAGGCGTATTGGATTGACCGATATCAAATCCCCGTTCCTTCAACCCGCTTTGCAAGGCACGTACATTTTCCCAAAGTCTGTCTTTGAGCTGCGGCTGCGTTTGCAGCAACTCGAGTCTTTTAAGATTGCCCACCACGAAAGGCATAGGCAGCGCTTTGGCAAAAATCTGCGATCGTGTATTGTAACGCAGATATTCAATCACCTGTTCATCGCCGGCCATAAAGGCACCGATGCTGGCCATCGATTTCGCGAAGGTGGAAAAGTAAAGGTCAATTTCATCCTGAACACCTTGTTCTTCGCCGGTTCCGGCGCCTGTTTTGCCCATCGTACCGAACCCATGTGCATCATCCACCATCAGGCGGAAACTATACTTCTTTTTCAGCGCAACGATCTCTTTCAGTTTGCCCTGATCGCCGCCCATACCAAAAACACCTTCCGTGATAACCATTATCGCTCCGCCGGAGTCATTAGCGAGTTCAGTGGCGCGTTGTAATTGCTTTTCACAACTGTCGATATCGTTATGCGCATAAACAAATCGTTTTCCCAGGTGCATCCTTAAGCCATCAATGATACAGGCATGTGATTCGGCATCATACACGATGATATCACGCCGGTCAACCAGGCAATCAATGGCAGACATAATGCCCTGGTATCCGTAGTTGAACAGGATGGCATCCTTCTTCCCTTCAAAATTCGCAAGCTCTTTTTCCAGTTGCTCATGAAGATCAGAGTTGCCCGACATCATACGCGCGCCCATCGGGTAAGCGAGGCCCCATCTTGTCGCAGCCTCGGCGTCCGCCTTGCGGACTTCGGGGTGATTGGCAAGCCCGAGATAGTTGTTGAGGCTCCAGATGATGCGTTCCTTACCTCTGAAGATCATACGGTTGCTTATCTCGCCTTCGAGCTTCGGAAATGAGAAGTACCCATGAGCAATTTTTGAATATTGCCCAATTGGACCCCTGTTTTTTAGCAGTTTTTCAAATAAATCCATGGTAGTGCGTGAATGTTGTTGAAGAATAAATGTGAAGGTAAATGAATGTATGCTGTAACGAACAGCATGGCAAAAATAGTTATTCACGGCAAATTGTTGGGCAACATGCAGGCAGGATGATCGTGACAGCACTCATAAATGCAATAGTCAGCTCCCGTGAGCCATATCAGCCAATTTAGGTTTGGGGAAAATATATCTGACTAAGCATTCATGCGCAATGATCCTTCCAATGACAAAACAACTCCTTTATCAACATTTCTCTGTGAATAACAGCCAAAAAAGTTAATGTCTTTACCGGTGATCCTTCTACATAAATATGGTTACACCCAAATTGGGTATGAATCTTACTGATTTGTAACATTTATGAGTAGCCCGTCGTAGTGAAAAGCAATTTTAATTTAATCACCGGACATGATAAGATTTCTACCCCGTTACAGCAGATTTGCTTTTATCATCAGCTTTCTAATATTATCATTACCTGCAAAAGCCTATTTAGTAACAGAACTACAGGCCACCTACAGCAATGGACAGGTTTTTCTGACCTGGAAGAATCCAGCTGCCACGAACCTCCGGTATAATGTCTACCGTTCCACAACTCCGCTGAATGCATCAAATATCAACAGTTCAACTTACCTCGGCTATGTGCGGGATAATTCCGCAAAAAACACCCGGAAGTCACAACTCTACGGATCTACCTACTACTTTAAAATTAATGCCTCGGCTCCCCCACTCGCAAGTGACCGCGGACTCTATGTAGCTACGTCTACAGACGCCGGTTCCTACTACTATGCGGTAATGGTGGTTAACCTGAGCACCGGTGAGGAAGATAAATCTGCAATTAATGCATCTAACTCACTTGCAGTTCCGGTGTCGGAAATGGTGGCCAACCCTCAACCTGTGCTGCAGTTGCAGGGAACTGAAACAGATGGTACGCAGCGTTTTGAATACGCCATGTGGGGAAATAATCAGAACACAAGCCATTTTCCGGCTTTTAATAATGCCGGTTCCTATGCACACAATTTCACGGTTTTTAAAATTGGCAACAGCACGAATAAATCTATTTATGTGCTGTTCAAAGATGACAGCCCGTTTAATACTAACGGGATTTACCTCTGTAATGATTGTAACGTACTGAAAATTGATGACCGGCTGCCAAATGGAGTTGACAGTTACTGGAGCGGATGGAATGAAAATTATGATATGTATTCCACTACCAATCCGGTAGCTACCACCGGCGATGTGCATATGTACACACAGGTAAGGCTGAAGGAAACATTTGAATGGGTCAGAAAAAATATCGCTGCCGACAGTAACAAACTATATGTTACCGGTATTTCCCACAATGGTTTTGGCGCATTGCTCACTTCAGAGATGTGGCCTAACCTGGTAGCCGCAACCTATGCCAACAAGGCTCCTATAATTGTTAAACCGATAAATAATTCACCGCGTGAGCAGCAATGGAGTGACAATTCCACCAACCCGAATTCAGATTACATCGATCCCAATACGGGAATTGTAGTTCCACTCTGGAAATTATTTGATTTTGGCCATATGAACTATGTGAACAGGATCAATGGCCTGCCTTACATGAGCGGAATCAACGGCAAGCAGGATGTGACGGTAGGTTGGATTCAGAAGTATTTCTGGTATGATTCGGTAGAATACTATAATCAGGGTGGCGCCTGGTACTGGGATAATCGCACGCATACCGGCACAGGAGAAACTTTTACAGATACAGAAGTAACGCCTGACTATGAGCGGTTTTCACTTGCTCATTCCTATCCTGCATTCTCTTATTGCTCTATCAATCAGAATCCCGGAAATGGGACGCCTTCCAATGGTGACATGATTGGTGCCCTCAACGGCTACCTTGACTGGAACAATGAAGGTATCGTAGATATCAGCACCAACTACGATATCACCTGCTTTGTGAAGGATATGTATGCCGGCGGAGTATTGATGGCTAATCAATACGACTCCTGTACTACCAATATCACATTCAGAAGGCTACAGCAGTTTAAGCCGCAGGTGGGGCAGGTTGTTACGTGGACGGTCAGAAAGAACAATGGAAATGTTGTTCAACAGGGAACATTTACTTACAATGGTGGTCCCATCACACTTACCGGTATAAAAATTTACAGGGTGGGAAGCAAAATAAGCTTGTCGGTACCAGGCTGCACTACGAGGTATTATGCTGATGCAGATTATGACACGTACGGTTCTTCTTCCGATGCCGGTACGATTTACTGTTCTGCCCCTGTCGGACTTGTCACCAATAATCTTGATTGCAACGATAACAATGTGGCCATCAATCCGCTGGCACAGGAAATTTGCGATGCCAATGATGTAGATGAAGACTGTGATGGCTTATCCGATGATGCCGATAATTCAACTTTAGGGAAAACTATTTATTACGCAGATACTGATCATGATGGTTACGGCGCTGTTACGGCAAGCGGCACCTTGTATTGCAATCCGCCTGCATGGTATGTCACCAATAAAACAGACTGCAATGATGCAAACAGCGCCATTCGCCCGAATGCGCAGGAAATTTGTGACGCCAATGATATTGATGAAGACTGTGACGGATACGCCGATGATGCGGATCCTTCTGTAACCGGCCAATCAGTGTATTATGCCGATGCCGACCATGATGGCTTTGGCACGGCTGCAGGTGCCGGCACATCTTATTGTAACCCACCCGCATGGACAACCACTTCTCACACAGATTGTAATGATGCCAGCGCGGCCATCAATCCATCTGCTTCAGAAATTTGCGATGGGAACCTCGTGGATGAGGATTGTGACGGACTTGCTGATGCCTCCGATCCTTCTGCCACAGGTGTTCTCGCCTATTATGCAGATGCTGATCAGGATGGGTATGGCACGATGAACGGTTCCGGAACACTTTTCTGTTCTCCTCAAGCCGGATACGTAACAACCCACGATGATTGCAATGATGCCAATGCAGCTATTAACCCCGCAGCAACAGAAATCTGCGATGCAAATAACATTGATGAAAACTGTAACGGTGTGGCTGATGATACAGATGCCGGCGCAACAGGTAAATCAACTTACTACAGTGATATTGACCTAGATGGCTTCGGTGATATAGCTGATGCCGGAAATTTATTTTGTGATCAACCTTCGGGCAAAGTCACCAATCATTCCGATTGTAATGATGCCAATAGTGCAGTCAATCCCTCTGCTACAGAGGTCTGTGATGCCAATCAGGTGGATGAAGATTGCAATGGGCTTTCAGACAGTGCTGACCCTTCTGCCACGGGGCAATTAACCTATTACCTGGATGCTGACAATGACGGTTATGGCTCTCCGGCCGATCCTGGAACAGTGTACTGCTCACCTCCTGCCGGCTATGCACCTAACAATACAGATTGCAACGATGACAATAGTTCGATTCGTCCCGGTGCGCAGGAAATCTGCGATGCCAACTCCATCGATGAAAACTGCAATGGACTCAATGATGATACCGATCCTTCGGCAACCGGAA